>JBAQPK010000658.1:0-4225 GCA_049305715.1 Desulfuromonadaceae bacterium
GTCCATGTGCGTCTGGACAAATGAGTGTCAGTGCTCAAATCGCTTCCATACAGAATCGGTACGGCACCGAGAAGATGACGTGGGTATTTGCGCAAGGCGACTTTCTTGAAAGCCGACTCGGACTCGATAAAATCTTTTCCGCCAAAACTGACTACTAACCTGTTGGCGCCGGCTGCTGTAAGCTCGTTAATGGCCTTGACGATCAGGTTGTCGCGGTCATCCCTCTGCATCAGATCATCGTCCAGGATTGCCACACGACTTCCAACCAGTGCGGCATACAACTCAGGGTCATGTTCCGCCAGACTGACCATTATGTCATTTGTCGCACCGTGAATAATGAGCCCTAGACGTGGGCCTTTTCTCTCGCAAATCGCGTTGGTTCCCTGAGTCGTCGAATAGCGAATCAGATCAACCTCTTCCAACAACCGTGCGACATTAGGCTCGCCGTAGATCACGCCGGAAGCCTTTTGCAGCCCCTCAAAGAAGCACTTACTGAGATCGTAAGGAGTTGTTAGTACCTTGGTTTTGTTGACCGAACCGTCATTCAGAATGCAGATATCAGTGAGCGTCCCACCGTTATCAATGTTGATTTGTAATCCCATGCCGTGTTACCTCCTACCTTCGGATTTCGTTGTTGACAGTTAACTTTTACCTTCGATTATCGATATGTGCCGTGATCGTTGCAGTTCACCTCCATCTGTTGGATTTTTAATTACAATGTGCGCCTGCTCATTTCACAAACATTGTTTTCTAATTTAAAATTGTCATTGCATGCACCATGCCACATGATTTTTTGTAAACAATTAAATAACATAACATTATGTTATAATTAGTATTATTGCGACATGTGCGACATGTGTTGCTGTAAAAATATAAAACATTATTATTATGAACTATGGCCGTCCAATTCCTGAGATAATGTTCATCTCATTTTTGAGACCATCTCACTTATGAGACACTAAAACTACAACGGCACGGGCTCTATTGGGTTCAAATAACCAGTGCGTTCTGATGCATGAAGCTTGACATTTGCTCGAATACAAATAAGCGACGAACCTGTTTCCAGATTCACTGCTGCATCACCCGGTACAGTTACAAATAGGTCGGGACAGGAAATGGTGAGGGACGAAAAGCTTTTGTGGAAGCACAACAACCAGGAATGGTGGGGGTCTCTGCGGATTCGGCTTTAAAGCTGGATAACAAGCGCTCCCTGTTTTCAATCCTGCAAGGGAGGCTGGATAATGTGTAGAACTGGGTTTTTTATTTTCCTGAAGTGATCACTTCGGGTGGCAATTATGAACGTTTAAATCATCGCAAAAATATATTTTTCAATTGGTACGATGTTTGATTTACATTTTATATGCCCTTGTGCTTTTCAGTAATGATGTGCTAGAATTAAACATAATGCGGATTTAACAAGGTTCTATAAACCGGAAGGACCGAATTTATTTTAGAAGAAAACGTGCATGCAGCGTTCCGTGTGCAACGGTTTGCCGTGTCCAGAGTTTGGCTAGGTAAGCACACGAGCCGTCGTCGATATGTTTTTGCTTCAAAAAAATAGAGCTGTATAAGGAGGTATCCAATGGCTCTAGTGAATCCATACGTCACTTATCCGAAGGATCGGCGTAAAATTCATAAGCTTCGTGATAAATTCGAAGTTGGACGTTGTTCCGAAGAGCAGCTTGATCCTTATGAGAAGACCCTTTTCAGGGACTGGTTGCGCTGCAGGTCGCTTGGCATCGATCCAAATATGCGTGAAGGTATAATCCTGCCCGAGGATGAATATAAAACTATCCTTGCAACTAATTGTTTTATAATCGAGAAAGCCGAGCCGATCCTGAACAGGGTTTCAAATCTTCTTGTCGGTGTCCCTGGCATTCTCATGCTGACTGATGATAAAGGCACCATATTGTACATCATCGGAGACCCGTCAGTCAGATTGAGGGCAGCAGATAATTCCAATCTGGTTGAAGGATCGCGTTGGCTTGAATCGATGGCGGGTACGAACGGCATAGGAACTGCCATAGCCCAGAAAGAGGCCGTCCACGTCTACTCCAACGAGCACTTCTGTGAGGGGTGGCACCAATGGTCCTGCGCCGCAACTCCCATCCTCGATCCCTTTAACAACGAGATTCTCGGAGCCGTCAATTTCACGACCTTTGACAAAGACTACAGAGAGGACTCGCTTGGGCTGACCTTTTCCTTGACAGGACATATACAAGCCGAGCTGCGACTGCATCTGGAATTGGAACGCATGCAACTTATCCATGGTTTCTCTGACTATTCATCCCAATATCCGTCAGACGGGATAATCGTCCTGGATAGTAAGGGACGTGTAGTCAGAAGCAGTCCAGGCATTGATCCGGATGAATGCGATTTTCATCTAAGAGGTGGGAGTGACAAAGAGCCTCCAAAAAAGGTGCAGCAGATCTATTTGCCTGGCACGGAGCGGGAGATAGGTTCTCTTTTCGTGGTGCATCGCACACCTACAACGATGATGTTGTTTCCAACCAAGCCGACTCATTTATCTTGCGTAGCTACATTCGGAGAGTTTGTCACTGCCGACGAAAACCTGCAAAAAATCATGGAACGGGTTTCCTGGGTCACTACCTCGGAGATCAACGTGTTGTTGATTGGAGAAACCGGGACCGGCAAGGAGATTATTGCCAACTTTATCCACATGCAGAGCAAACGTCACTCAGGACCGTTTGTAGCGGTCAATTGCGGAGCAATCAGCAAGGAACTTTTCGAAAGCAAGTTTTTCGGCTATGAACGCGGTGCCTTTACGGGAGCCGATCCACGGGGTAGGAAGGGGCTTTTTGAATGTGCTAACGGGGGGACTCTTTTCCTGGACGAGGTTGGAGAAATGCCTCTGGAGATCCAGGCAGCACTATTACGGGTACTGGAAACAGGGCGTTTTAACCAGGTTGGCTCTGACAAGGAAATATCCACAAACTGCAGAATTATTGCGGCAACAAACCGGTCTCTTTCCGATGAAATTCTGCGCGGAACCTTCCGGGCAGATCTGTATTATCGGCTCGGTGTTGCCAAGTTCGACATACCTCCCCTGAGAGAGCGCCCCGATGATATCCCGGTTCTCATCCAACGCACCATGTTATCGTTGTGTCGCAAACATGATATGCAACCGTCAACCATCACGCCGGAGGCGATGGAACTACTTATTGGATACGATTGGCCGGGAAATGGGCGTGAAATCAGGAACGTCATCGAGTCGGCCATGATCTGTGCCGGTGATGCCATTACCGCGCAGGATCTTCCTATAAACATAAAATATTCTCAAACGCCTCAGGAAACTCTCACCCAGACAGAAAAAAGTTTTGTTGTGGCGTCAGATGAAGTTACCGGATCCATTGATTACAGAATTAACGCAAATATGTCACAACGCGAAGTACATCTGATTATTACCTCACTGGAAAAATATAAGGACATAACCCTCGCTAGTGAAGCACTGGGAGTATCCAGAGCGACTTTTTACCGGAAGTGCAAAGCCCACGGAGTTATGCCGAGCGACTATATCTAGTCCAATGTTCAGATTGGCCAGGATCGGCAACCTGTATTAGATATTCTGGTGATAAACGCATAATCCCACGGCTGTTCCTCTTCCAATGAGGGAGGTGGCAGTTACCATGAAAGCTGCAGTTGAAAATAACTCCCTTTCCGCATCCGGTCCCACTCCAACCATTCTCAACAGGTTGATAACACATTTCAGTCTTGTGTTGACCCTCCTCCTTTCCCTTACTATCGTTTTAATCTTAACCTTTTTCATGACGTATGAAGCGGCCAAGGAGCAGATACTGGATGTCGGCGGTGAAATGTTTACCAAGGTGGTCAAGGACGTAATCGGTTTCATGGAGATGACAAACACCCGGGTCAAGGCCGGTGAAATTACGCTTGCTGAGGCACAGGATCTCGTTCGTGATTATGTCAACGGGCCCAAGAAAGCGGATGGCAGCAGGGATATTTCGAAATCGAAGATGTCTGTAGACGATTACATGTATGTGTGGGCTTCTACCTACAAGCATGACAGAGGGACCCTCACCATGCACCCTTTCAACATGGAGGGAGTCAATTGGCTGAATTATAAAATAAAAGACCGCTATACTATCCGAGACACATGGTCAAACATCAATTATACCGGCCGCGTTTTTCGCCAGATATGGCAAAACCCGGGAGAACCCGTTTACACTTTCATTGCCTATCAAGC
>JBAQPK010000659.1:0-2041 GCA_049305715.1 Desulfuromonadaceae bacterium
GCCCATGGCCAGTATCGCTTCAACTACCGTCACCCGCATTTTGAAGGCGGGGAGGAGGAGAGCTACCTTCTTGATGCATTCCGGCGCGACTTCGAGGTCAACGGCCCCAGCCTGCTGCGCCTGATCAGGGTGCTGCTGAACGGTTGGCAGAGTCACATCCTCCATCCGCGGCGGGTTCGGGAACGTCTCGCCCGGGAAGCCGCACCGCTCAGATCCACCTACGCCGGCGCGGTCTGGGCCATGAAAAAGTATTTTCACCAAAATGTTCAGATCCGGAAAAAGGCGGGAAAGCTTCTTGATGATCTCTATGCAGAATTCGGCTGGAAAACACGATTCGTTGCGCCGCTTATCGGCCGCTATGTCTTCAGTCGCCTTATGAGAGAGGAAGAGCGGCTGGCAGCGGGCCAGACCTATGAACCACGTTCCTTCTGTGAAGCCAATGCGGCAGCATTGGCTCTGACCCGCACCGGGCCCCCCCGGCGCAAAACAGGCAGGCAGCAGACCACTCTGCCGCACCGGCCTGGCGACATGTGGACCGGCATCGCTTCCGGCAACACCGCAGCAGATATATTTGGTTGAAGGACGGACCTGAAATGCCAGAGTCCCATATTCAAATGCACGGTACTCTACGGCTGTTTGGTGCCGATGGTGCGAGAGGGTTCGTGAATGGAGTGTTGCTTCAGGAGATCTGATGAAAAGATGCGGCGGAGTGAGCTAATAAAACGGCAGCTATGCTGAAATCAGCACCCTGCGGCCCTCAACCCTGATTTTCCCCGCTACAAACAGCTTGATCGCCTCGGCAAACGTTTGATGCTCGGCCTTCTGAATCCGGGCGGAGAGGGATTCTTCCGTGTCATCCTGCTCTACCGGAACTACCGTCTGCAGGATAATCGGTCCGGTGTCCGTGCCGTAGTCGACAAAGTGCACGGTGCAGCCGGAGACGCGAACCCCGTAGTCAAGGGCCTGCTGCTGGGCATGGAGACCCGGGAAGGATGGGAGCAGGGCGGGGTGGATGTTCATGATTGCATGCGGAAAGGCATTGACCATGACTTCAGACAGAACCCTCATGAATCCGGCCAGGATTACCAGGTCTACCTTGTAGCTGCGCAGAATATCGACCGTTGCGGCGTCATACGCCCGTCGCTCGGCAAAGCCGGTGTTTTCATGGACAACAACCGGTATCCCGTGCCGGGCTGCCCGGGTAAGGGCGTATGCGTCAGCTTTGTTGCTGATGACGCAGACGATCTCGGCACAAATCTCTCCCGATTCTATCCGGTCGATGATGGCCTGAAGATTCGTGCCGCTTCCTGAAACCAGGACACCTAACCGGCAGGGTGTGTTCCCTGACATACGGTTACCCCCCAACCAGTTCGACTCGTTCATCGCCGGCGCCGCAGGCAGCAATGCTGCCGATTACCCAGGCCGATTCACCCAGACCCTTTAAACGATCAATTATTTCCTCGGCCTGATTCTCAGCCACGGCAAGTACCATTCCGATTCCCATGTTGAACGTCCGGTACATCTCATCGCGCTCGACGTTTCCGGCCTTCTGCAATACCGTAAACAGGTTCGGCTGCTCCCACCTGTCTGTGTAAATGTGAGCCTGGCACCCCGGGGGGAGAACCCGTGGAACGTTTTCCAGAAGACCGCCGCCGGTAATGTGGGCGATACCGTTAATGGAAAAGTCTTTCAGCAGGTTTAAAATTGAGCGCACATAAATTCTGGTCGGCGTCAGCAGCACATCAGCTACTGACGCGCCGGCTCCGGGGAATTCATCGTGTATGGAGAGCCCCAGACGATCAAATATCAACGTGCGTGCCAGAGAAAAACCGTTGCTGTGCAAACCGCTGGATGCAATACCAATCAAGCGGTTGCCGACCGATATGCCGGAACCGTCGATAATGTGTTCACGGTCCACGACGCCGACGGTAAATCCGGCAACATCATATTCACCATCGGCATAAAAACCGGGCATTTCGGCAGTTTCTCCGCCAATCAGCGCACAGCCGGCCTGTTTGCACCCTTCGGCAATCCCCTTGAC
>JBAQPK010000660.1:0-2441 GCA_049305715.1 Desulfuromonadaceae bacterium
GTTACACCCTGCTCGGCACGCTGCCTCTGGCGGCTGGTCTATTGTTGATGATCGGGGGGATGCGGCTGTTGGGGGTATGTTTCAACTCGGCTAATATCATCGTGCTGCCGTTGATTCTGGGAGTTGGTATCGACTCGGCAATCTATATTATCAACCGCTATCGTCAGGGGAGCGAGACCCCGTCACAGGTTGCAACACGCAGCGCCGGAGTCGGCGTATTTCTGAACGCCCTGACGATCATTTTCAGCTTCGGCGCCCTGATGGTAGCTCATCACCAGGGGGTTTTCAGCATCGGAGCGGTCATGTCGCTCGGGATGGCCGCCAGCGTAGCGGTGTTTCTGGCTTTTCTACCGGCATTACTGACGCTGTGGGGTAAGCGCTGAAGTTTTTTTTTGTATTTTTTGCCCTCACAGCCACATGCCCAATCAGAAACGAGATGCCCTACTGGCATACGTTGGAGTCAGGGGGCCGTTACGGTGATAACCTGACTCCCCTCTCCTCCGGTATTTACGACCTGAAGGCGGAAATCCTTGTTGACCGGGGAATATGGATACCGCTGGTAGATCAGTTTTGTACAGTCGATATAGATCAGCTTTTCCCTCTCGGCCATATCCTGACCGCCACGTCCGCCGATCTGTAAACCATCCACATACACGGATGAATTTTGATTGAAGTTCTTTCCGGTAATAATCAGTTCATAGAAGTTGACATACTCGTTTCCCACCGTCACCTGTCCTATTTCAGGTCTGGTTTCGACGGACAGGGTTAGTGGCACCGAACTGTTTTCGGGAGAGTTTTTTACCTGAACCTGATGAATCCCTCCCGGCACTGCCGGAACAGTGAAAGAGATGGACTCCGGTGAAAGTAGTGTACTTGTGAGCGCTGCCCCGTCAAAGAAAAGCATCGAAGCGGCACCATAATTACCACCGCGGGCGATTACTTCACGCTCTCTGCCTGTAGCGCAGGAGCTGATCACGGCCGGCTCAAGAGAACTGAGTACGGGACGCAGCGGGAGTACCGTAAAATTATATGATCTGCCGGTCGTTCCGTCGGAGCGTTTCAGATAAAGCGCATACAGACCAGCTTCCATCTGCGGTGGCAGATTGAATTCAGCCAGTTTGGCCCCGGAGATCCGGGCAGGAATTTCCACGCTACCCAGAAAAACAGACGCGTTTTCCCCGAATCCGGTTCCGGACAGCATCACTTTAGCACCCGGTTCGGCCTGGATCGGAATGATACTGAGAATCGTGACCGGAACAGCTGCCGGGGAAGCTATCGGAGCGGTTGCACTCTTCAACCATTTCGGATGTTCAGCGGCAGAAGCTCCGCATACCAGACAAGAGAAAAACACCAGCATGAATGGCCGTACGAATGTCAGCAGCATTTTAGACTCCTCCGATTATTGAGATGGAGTGCAGACTTACCCTTTGACCGTCATAGACAGCCAGATTCCGCTCAGCATAAAAAGAGCATTAGCTCCCCAGGCGGCAATAACCGGAGTCAAAACGCCGCTTCGGCCATATGAGAGCAGTACCGCGTTAACGATAAAATACGCAAAACCTATTCCTATACTGGCGCCTATGCCCATGGCAATTCCTCCGGAGCGGCTGTTGCGCAGAGCGAAGGGAATTCCGAGTAGCACCATAATCAGGGCTGCAAAGGGCGACGCAATCTTGGTATGCATCAGCGTCAGATAGCGGTAGGCCTGATAGCCGCCACGCCTCAGGTTTTCCGCATACTCCTTCAGCGTGCGAATACTCATGTTATCGGCATCTTTATCCAAAACCTGTAAATCTTCCACTTTAAGATTGAGATCAAGTGGCATAGTTTTCGCGATCTGTGGAGCGAACCCTGCCGGTGCCTGAAAGCTTCTCAGGGTCGTGGAATTCATCAGCCACTTGCCCTCATGGTAGAGCGCGGAATCAGCGTCAATCCTGCTGACCGGATTCATGGCCCCATCCACACTCCAGACAACAATCCCGCTCAACGTTTTTGTCTTAGGTTCAAACAGGCGCGCCTGCAGGATCATCGAATTGGAGCGGAACCAGATATTATTGCGTTTGAACGCGACACGATCACCTTTTTTCTTGATTTTTACCTGCTCAATCAGCTCAGTACGGGCATAACAATACGGCAAAACCAATTCGGCGTTGACCAACAGCAGAATACTGACTACAAACCCGAGAGTCAGCATTGGAAGGGAAATCCTCAGCAAACTGACTCCACAACTGCGCAGGGCAATAATTTCGCTGTCGCGTGAGAGCACTCCAAGCGTCAGCAACGTTGCCATAAGAATCGAGAACGTAGCGGTCCGACTGACCATTTCCGGAAGTTTCCAGATAAAATACTGGACAATATCAACTGAAGTCCCTCCGGCACGCAGAAAACGAGGGATTTTCTCGATCAGATCGATGACCAGGTATATCCCGACGAATCCGCTT
>JBAQPK010000661.1:0-9118 GCA_049305715.1 Desulfuromonadaceae bacterium
CAACCAGGGCGCCCGGAAAGCCGCCGGCCCGGAACCCGGTAAAAGTAGCCAGCATCGCCAGCGGCCCGGGGGTCAGCTGCGAGAGCGCCAGACCGTCGAGAAACTGGCGCAAGGTCAGCCACCGGTATTGTTCGACCATGATATGGTTCAGGAGCGGAATCAGCACGTAACCGCCACCGACAAACATCAGGCCGATGCGGAGGTAGATCCAGGCGATCGTAAGGAGGGAGGTCACCAGGAGAGCCGCCGGCGGATATAGGTGCTGCAGAGCGACCAGAGCGCCGCCCCCAGGAGGACCCAGGCGGCATTGAGCTTGAGGAATACCGTCCCGCCGAAGGCTGCAAGGGCCATCAGGGCGCCGCTGGCTCCTTTGATCTGCTTGCGTCCCATATCGATGGCGACCACGATGATCAATCCGATGATGACCGGATTGGTTCCCTTGAGGGCGGCCTGCAGCTGGGGGAGTTTGTGGTAGGTGAAGTAGATCCATGAGAGGAACGACACCAGCAGGAAGGAGGGGAGGATAAAACCCGCCGCCGCAATGATGCCGCCGCGAATGCCGCGCAGATGGTGGCCGGTGAAGGTGCATACATTGAGCGAAAAGGGCCCCAGAATCTGGCCGAAGGCCAGCCCGTGCAGGAATTCCTCCGCCGAAATCCACCCCTTTTCGCGGACACAGATCCGCTCCACCATCGCCACAATGGCCATGCCTCCGCCGAAACCGGTCAGGCCGATGGTGGCAAAGGTCAGGAAGATATCGGCCAGACTCACCCTCTGTGCACAGTCGCTCATGCCGGAGGTATAGCAGGAAGCGGGAAGCTACGGCAAGGGGAAATAGAGCTGTGGGGCGCACGGGGAAGCCGGATTGTTTAATTGACTTTAACGCCATTGAGAAGTGTGGTAATGAGCGTAGATGGCGAGGTCAGGCGTTCCCTCCCTCCAGCCAATCATTATAACAAAGGCAGGAACCGGCAAGCCCGCACAGGGACCGGAACTCAATGACGTTTCAAACAGCATATGGAGGCGACCTTGACCAACAACAGTACATATCCGGAAGGAGAATTGCTTCTCCGTACCTCTCCGATGCCAGGCGACACCAACGCGAACGGCGATATCTTCGGCGGTTGGATCATGTCGCAGATGGATCTGGCCGGGGGCATGATGGCCATAGAAATTACCGGCGGCCGTGCCGTTACGATTGCCGTGGACGCCATGAAATTCATCAAGCCGGTAAAGGTCGGCGATGTTGTCTGCTGCTACGGCAAAATTGAGAGGGTCGGGAACACATCCGTCACCATAAGGCTGGAGGTGTGGGTGAAGCCCGGTTTCGGGGAGATGAAGATCGACACGAAAAATGCATATTTCATGGTCACGGAAGCTTCATTCACGTATGTGGCTATAGATCATGAAGGACGGAAACGACCGTTCACGAAACGTGAGACGCCCGCTCCCTGGCCGTTGCCGCCAAAGCCCTGATAGTGGCAAACAGTGCGGATGGAGGGTGACAAGGCATGTCCGGGTAGAGAGTGAGCAGAATGGGAGAAGATGGCGGCGCCATGTCTACCCGAAAAATTTGGACTGATGTTCTGCCCTCCGAGGATTCAAACCCCCGGAGGGCTTTTCCATTCCTCGGTTCGATGACATCATGGTTGTGAAAAATGGCAAATCATGGCATCGTAAGCAGGTTTGCAGGAACCATTCTGCACCACTCCCCAACCGGGAGCGCGAATTTATGAGCAGAGGAGCCCCAATGTCCTTCCGTACCATTGAATGGCGCGATGACGCCGTGATCATGATCGACCAGACCCGCCTGCCGGGCGAAGAGATATATAACACCTATACCGATTTCCAATCGGTGGCCGAGGCGATCAAGGGGATGATCATCCGGGGGGCGCCGGCGATCGGTGTGGCGGCCGCGATGGGGGTTGCGCTGGGGGCGCGGTCGATCATCGCCGATACCCACGAATCGTTTTTCCGCCAGCTGGACAACGTCAGTGACGTGCTGGGGCGCACCCGCCCGACGGCGGTCAACCTCTTCTGGGGGCTGGAGCGGATGAAGCGGGTCGCGGAGGCCAACCGGGAAAAAAGTCTCGATGCGATCCGTGAAGCGCTCAAGGCGGAGGCGATCCGGATCGAGCAGGAGGATCTGACGATCTGCCGGAACATCGGCAAATGGGGGGCCACGCTGATTCCGGAGGGAGCCACCGTCCTGACTCACTGTAATGCCGGAGGGCTGGCGACTGCCGGGTACGGCACCGCGCTTGGCGTTATCCGTGCCGCCCATGAAGCGGGGAAGAAGATCCAGGTTTTTGCCGATGAAACCCGCCCCTGGCTGCAGGGGGCACGTCTGACCGCCTGGGAGCTGATGAAGGACGGTATCCCGACGACACTGATTTCAGACAACATGGCCGGTTTCTTCATGAGCCGCGGCGAGATCACCTGCTGCGTCGTTGGCGCCGACCGGATCGCCGCCAACGGTGATACCGCCAACAAGATCGGCACCTATTCCGTCGCGGTGCTGGCCAAAGAGAACAACATTCCGTTCTACGTCGCCGCTCCGGTTTCAACCCTTGACCTGACCCTCCCCGACGGCGGCAAAATACCGATCGAGGAGCGCCCGGCGAGTGAGGTGACCCGGATCAAAGGGGTCGCAATCGCGCCGGAAGGGGTCCGGGTCCGCAACCCCTCGTTCGATGTTACGCCGGCCCGCTATATTTCGGCAATCGTCACCGAAAACGGCATCGTCACAGGCGACTACCGCAGCGGACTGCGCAAAATAGCGGGACTCTGACATGCATATAGAACGCTTCTCCCAGGAGTTCCGCAGTATCATTGCGGTCTCCGATCCCGCGGGGCGGCTGCAGGGATTGACCGTGTTCCTTGAGGCGCACGGGTTTCAGCACGGTACCCAAACCGCTGAAAACATACTGCTGCTCCGGGGAGTATTCACCATTGAGACGCTGCACCGCATTGTCGTCAACGCACTCAAAACCCCCTCCCCCGACCAGGCGCTGAATTCCTTCGAACGGCTGATCGGCGTTGTCTCCCCTGAAAATCTGTCCGGACTGGCGGAACGGAAAAAGAGTCTGGCCCAGTGCATCCTGCTCTGCGGTTCATCGCCGTTTCTCGTGAATCTGATGTACAAATCCCCCGATATTCTGCGCTGGCTCTTTCTGGAGAACGGCATCGACCTGTGCCGCACTTCCGAAGAGATGCAGGCCGCTGTACAGGCCGCCGTGGATGAATCGATCGATTTCACCGCGCTGCAGAAGGCACTGCGCTGTTTCAAACGGCGTGAAATTGTGCGGATTGCCGCGCGCGACCTGAATGGACTGGCCCCGCTCGAAGAGGTCATGGGTGAGCTTGCCGACCTTGCGTCGTCGACGCTTCAGGTTGCCTACCAGGTCTGCCGGCGCTGTCTGACCCGTGAACATGGCGTCCCGCTGGTGTCGGAAGACGGATCGACCCCGCGCGAGGCGGAGATGGCCGTGATCGGCATGGGCAAACTGGGCGGCCGGGAGCTGAATTTCTCTTCCGATATCGATATCATCTATTTCTATGAGTCGGACAAGGGGAAGACAGCCGGCGTGGAGAGCGGTTCCGGGGTACGACGCGGGGTGGTCTCGCTGCATGCCTTCTTCAACAAGCTGGGAGAGATGGTCAGCAAGGCGCTTTCGCAGGTAACGGAGGACGGGTTCGTATTCCGGGTGGACGTCGGCCTCCGTCCGGAAGGAAAATCGGGCGACATGGCGGTTTCACTCCGTTCGGCCGAGATCTACTATGAATCCTGGGGGCAGTCCTGGGAGCGTACCGCGATGCTGAAAGCCAGGCCGGTGGCCGGTTCGCTGACGCTTGGCGAACAGCTGCTCAAACCCCTGCAGCCGTTTATCTACCGGAAATATCTCGATTACAACCTGATCGAGGATATGAAGCAGATGAAGCAGAAAATCGATGCTTCACTGGCCCGTTCCCGGGAAGGGGAGATCAACCTCAAGCTCGGTCGCGGCGGGATCCGCGAAATCGAGTTTTTCATCCAGGCGCTGCAGCTGGTGTATGCGGGCAAAAATCCGAAACTGCGGGAACGCAACTCGCTCCTCGCCCTGGATACGCTCCTGTCGGCCAATCTGCTGGGGGAGGACGACCATCGCAAGCTGCGGGAGGCATATCGCTTCCTCCGTTCGGTCGAACACCGGATCCAGGTGGTGCAGGAACGCCAGACACACAACCTGCCGGCCAGGGAGGAAGAAATGCTGGCGCTGTCGCGGCGCAGCGGCTATCTGCGCGCGGGCGGGCTAGAGCGTTTTCGCGAGGTGCTGGAAGAGCATCGCGGCAATGTTTCCTTCATCTACGGCACCCTCTTTCATTCGCGGGATGAAAAACTGGAGCAGGAGGTCCATCCGCAGGTCCTGTTTATTCTCGATCCGAAGGCGGATGCCGATCTGGTCAAGGATATGCTGGCGGAGCGCCATTTCGAGGATGTTGACCGGGCCTATGACAACCTGATTCTGCTCCGGAGGGGGCCGGTAAAAGCGAATCTGGCCGAACGGAGCCGCCGGGTTCTGGAAAAGATCACGCCGCTGCTGATCCAGGAGCTCTTCGAATCTCACGATCCCGATCTCGCGCTGATCAATCTGGAACGGTTCATGGCGGTCCTCGCCACCCGGCCATCCTATTACGCCCTGCTTGCGGAAAATCGCGCCACGACCAAGCTGCTGGTATCACTGTTCGGCATGTCCGAATTCCTCTCCAAGATTTTAATCAGTCATCCGGAGCTGCTGGACAGCCTGGTTGCCGGCAGCGGTTTGTTCATTGCCAAAACAAAAGAAACGATGGCTGAGGAGCTGGACGGGCTGCTTGAACAGAGCGACTATTTCGAGGATCACCTGGACATTCTGCGTCGCTACCGCAACGAGGAATTTCTGCGCATCGGCCTGAGTGATATCCATGGCCGCCTGCTGCAGGGGGAGATTACCTCTCAGCTCAGTCTGCTGGGAGAAGTCTGCCTGGCGGCGGCTTTCCGCCTGGCGGTCCAGGAATTGAAACGTTTCGGCCGTCCGACCTGGCGGCGCGGCGATGGTGCCGCCGAGGCGAACCTGGCGATCATCGCCATGGGAAAGCTTGGGGGGGGCGAACTCAACTACCACTCGGATCTGGACATCATCTTTGTCTACGATCACCAGGGGTATACGGACGGCGAAAAACAGATCTCCAACCACGAGTATTTTGCCAAGCTGGCCCAGAAGATCATATCGGTTCTGACGATGCAGACCCGCGAAGGGTACGTCTACAAGATCGACACCCGGCTCCGCCCCTCCGGGAATGCCGGTCCGCTGGTGACCTCGCTGGAGTCATTTCTTGACTATCATCGCAAGGAATCCCAGATCTGGGAGCGGCAGGCCCTTACCAAGGCCCGTGTGGTATTGGGCGATGAGAAGCTGGCCGGCCAGTTGCACGATATTATCCGCAACACGGTGTATGGCGCAACAATAGACGATGAAGGGCGTCAGGAAATTTACCGCCTGCGGATGCGGATGGAAAATGAACTGGCCCGTGAGACGGACAGCCGTTACAACATAAAAACCGGGCGTGGGGGGATGGTGGACGTGGAGTTTGCCGTCCAGTATCTGCAGCTTCGTGAAGGGTGCCGCACTCCGGAACTGCGCACTCCCAGCACGGTTGTCGCGCTCAAGGAGATCAGTACACTGGGGCTGTTGCCCGACGGGAGCGCCCAAGCACTCCTGACCGGCTACAAATTTCTGCGCAAACTTGAAAACCGCCTCCGGATCATCAACGACTATTCGGCCAATGATCTCTCCGGAACAAGAACCTATCTGAACAAGCTGGCGCGTCGCATGGGATATGATCCGAAACTGAAAAATCCGGGTGACGCCATGATCTCCGATTATGAGGAGATGACGGCTAAAATCCGGGAGGTGTTTGACCGCCTGTTTGAGGTCGGGGAGCGGTGACACCTGCCGGGCTGTTGTACGGAGGTGGTGTGGGCCGGCTGCGGACCGGATGGTTTTTTCAGTTTTTCGGCTCCGCCGTTTCGTACTCCAGCACCTGACCCAGCGCCTCGTCGATCTTCGATACATCCACGACGGTGTTGAAACAGGGGCCGAAGGGGCGCTCGTTGAGGATGCCGATGACCGGCAGCGGGTAACAATCCTTGATTCCGGAGGTCAGGTCCCGCTCACAGGCCACCGCCAGCACCAGTTTCGGCCGCTTTTCCACAATGACCTTGCGGGCCAGCGTCCCGCCGGTGGCCACCGAAATATCAACCCCATACTTTCGACCGATATCGACCAGCCCTTTGATACTGCAGCGCCCGCACTGAACGCATTTATTGATGTCGCCGGTCACTTTTATTTCACAATCGGACAGCTGGATGCAGTGCGGCAGCAGCACCAGAATCCGGTCCGGCTTGACCTTTATCCGCTGGGACGTTACCAGGCTGTTATTCATTGCGACAAAAGACTGCCTGATGCGGTCCTTGTCGAGCCCGATCACCCTCCCCACAAATTCGATAACCGGCAGCAAGAACTTGATCACCACAAGGCGCATGAAACGGGTCAGAAAAATATCCTTGCCCAGTGCGGTGGTCAGCACCAGCAGGCCTGTGCCGATTATGGCAACTCCCGAAAGCGTCGCCACGACAATGCCGACAATATGCGGGAGATTGGGGTGGATGTTGGCCAAGCCACGGTTCGGAACCCACCAGGCCAGGAAGATGAGAGCGACGACAATCAGGCAGGTGACACCCATCAGGGTGACGAAAAGTCGTTTGCGCGGCGGTGTGGTTGCTGTTTCCGGTGTCAATGTCACAATGGTGGCCCCTCGGGTTGGTTGCTGCCCAGCCGGGTCCCCTCGGGGACCGGACAGCCGGCCAGAAAACTGGCGCAGTCGAGGCGTTTCTTGCCGGCCAGCTGGAGCTCCTGCAGGAAAAGGCTCCCCGACCGGCAGGCTACTTCGAACGTGCCTTTTGCCGCCCGCAGCACGGTCCCGGGCTCTCCGGAGCCGTCGCCGATCCGGGTACGGTAGATTTTCAGGGTCTGATCGCCGACGGTCGTGCAGGCGACCGGCCAGACCGCCAATCCGCGTACCAGGTTGTGGATGGTGCGGGCGTCATCGTGCCAGTTGATAATGCCGTCCTCCTTCTTGAGCATGGGGGCATAACAGCTGTCGGCGTTGTTCTGCGGCTGCGGCACAAGATCGCCCGCCGCGAGCCTGTCGAGCGTTTCGGCCAGCAGATCGGCCCCCATTGCCGCCATGCGGTCATGGAGGGAGAGGATGTCCTCGTTTTCATCCAGCGCGGTTTTCCGGGTCAGCAGCATGTCACCGGTGTCGAGACCGACATCCATCAGCATGGTGGTTACGCCGGTTTCGGCCTCGCCATTGATAATGCACCAGTTGAGCGGCGCAGCGCCACGATAGCGGGGGAGCAGCGAGGCATGGACATTGATGCAGCCATGGGGCGGAATCTCCAGCAGCGCTTTGGGGAGTATCTGGCCGAAAGCGACGACAACGATAAGGTCCGGCTTAAGCCCGCGGATGATCTCGACAAACTCCGGATTGCGGACTTTGAGCGGCTGGTATACCGGGATGCCATTTTTTTCGGCCAACTCCTTTACCGGCGGCGGCATCAACTTCTGTCCGCGCCCCTTGGGGCGATCCGGTTGGGTGACGACCGCCACGAGGTTTTCTCCACGTTCAATCAATCTCTGCAGGGTCGGGCAGGCAAAGTCGGGTGTCCCCATGAAAATGGTGCGCCACCCGGTCATCGCCTCTCCTCCGCCGCTTTGCGCGCTTTGCGCTGGAACAGTTCACGCTTGAGCGCCGAGAGGTGATCGACAAACAGGATCCCGTCCAGATGGTCAATCTCATGCTGAAATGCGATCGCCAGCAGATCTTCGGCCTTCCAGGTCTGCTCAACACCTTCGAGGTCGAGCGCCTTGACGATCACCCGGGCATGCCGCCTGACATTGGCGGCATAGTCAGGTACCGAAAGGCACCCCTCTTCCTCGTAGACCTCACCTTCGGCATGGACAATGGCCGGATTGATGGCGACGATCAGGTCGGGCGGCTCATTTTTACCTGATATGTCGATAACAATGACGCGCTGGTGGGCGCCGACCTGGGGTGCTGCCAGACCGATCCCCGGAGCGGCATACATGGTTTCGGCCATGTCCCGGACGAGTTCCCGGAGCGAATCGGTAATAATTGTTATCGGGGCGGATTTTTTTTTCAGCTCGGGGTTCGGGTAGGTGAGAATGGTGCGAATCATCGAGTATCCTTCATTGAAGATATAAAGCGTAATAATACTATTTCAAAACGATAAAATCAATTTTCATCTTGAAGGGCGTCATGGTGTCCATGATAATTTTGTCGATGTCTTGGAAAATTCACCCGGAAAAGCATCTTCGTCATCCACCGGACGGGTCCCGTTTGCGATGATGGGCGACGCCGGAGGAGTGGTTCCCGGAAGGTTCCCGATGCCGTTTGCAGCGGCAAAAAAGAGAGCATCCATAATCAACGTACTGTCTCCAATAATCAGCTAGTTAGCCTAAGGTATTGAAATATTGTCACATGGTGTGTATACTCCCGCCGCACTACAGACAGTACGTAAAGGAAACAGCCGTTATGAACATCCTGAAAACATACCTGTTGCTGCCGGGCGCCGCACTCCTTTTAACCGGATTTAGCTGGGGATTCGGTACCGATCCCTGTAAAGAAGCGCTTGAAATCGCAGGAACGCTTGACAGCCGGCGTGATGAGGCTCGGCAGCGTCAAGCCGAGGCAAAAATTATCGCCCGGTGTCCGGACGGCGCCGCTGCCCACTTCGTGGGAGCACTCCAGCAGGAGCGGGTCAGCAACTTTGATGGCGCCATCGAGGAATATCGTCGAACGCTGCAGCAAGCCCCTTCTTTTGCCCGTGCCAGCGGCAATCTGGGGCTGCTCTATGCTCGCAAAGGGATGAATGATGAAGCGTCCGTTGAGCTGGCACGCGGGCTCTCTTCGATCCCCGATCCTTACTATCACAAGGCGATGGCAGAAATCTTCGCCGCGCAAAAAGTCTATTCGCTGGCGGCCTATCATTACAAAGAGGCAGGGCGGGAGC
>JBAQPK010000662.1:0-14390 GCA_049305715.1 Desulfuromonadaceae bacterium
GTGCAGAGCTGTGTTGAGTGCATATGCTTCAGCAGTGCCGGTCTCACCGGTGAACGTGGCTGTTGCCGGTTCAGACTCCAGGAGGGTGAGTACCTGCAAGGCTCCCAGATGATTCAGCGGGTTGTCCCGGATTTCTCCCGAAATCCCGGCCAGAGCTTTACCGGCGGCTTCAAGCAGTTCCGGTCTGTCGTCGATCCACGCCAGCCGATACAGCAGGAGGGCGGTTCGGGCGAACGCCGATGGTGTCACGCCGTCATGGTCGGATGATACCCGGGCCGGCATCTGCTCTGCGTCGTGGCCGGTCAGGGTGAATTCTCCGGTGTCGTGGTCACGGAAGAGGTGCATCAAGTCGTCCGCAAGCGTGCGCGCCTCGTTCAGCCAGTTTTCGTCAAGCGTCGCTTCGTACAGGTCCAGCAGGCCGCCGGCCAGAAAGGCGTAGTCCTCCAGAAAGGCGGGGACATCCGATGCCCCGTTCAGATAACTGCGCAACAGACGGCCGTCGGGGCGGCGGAGGGAAGAGAGTATGAAAGAAGCAGCCCGGGCGGCGCCGGCAATGTACTCCGGATTGCCGCAGGCAACCCCTGCGGTGGCAAGTGCCCCTATCATCAGGCCGTTCCAGGAGGTGATGATCTTGTCATCCCTGAGCGGGCGGATGCGCATCCCGCGCCGCTCCAGCAGCTTCGCCCGGCACCGTTCCAGCAGCTGTCCCGTAGCTTCGGGATTCAACCCCTGCTGACGGCAAAACTCATTCAAGGCGACTGGAGCGGTAAGGATGGTCTGCCCCTCGAAGTTTCCCTCCTCCGTCACCGCATGGTAACGACAGAACAGACCGGAGTCCGGTCCGAGGCAGGCATCGATTTCACTCTTGTTCCACACGTAGAACTTGCCTTCGACCCCTTCAGAATCCGCATCCAGGGCCGAACAGAAGGCGCCTTCAACGGATCGCAGCTCCCGCTCTGCAAACGAGATGATATCATCCGTCATGCTACGGTAGAACTGATCTCCGGTGGCCACAAAAGCTTCAGTAGACACCTGTGCCACCATCGCCTGATCGTAGAGCATCTTCTCGAAGTGGGGCGCCAGCCAGAACTGATCTACCGAATAGCGGTGCAGCCCGCCTCCGAGGTGGTCCCAGATGCCGCCGGCCCTCATCCGCTGCAGGGTATTGAGCGCCATCTGAAGAGCCTCATCGCCCTCGGGGAGAGGGCTTGTTTGCCCCCGGTCGATCAGCCAGCTGAGATAAACAGGCATCGGAAACTTTGGGGCACTCCCGAAACCGCCGTTTTCCGGGTCATAAATTTTCTTCAGGTCCCGTAATGATTTTTCGGTGACGGACGCTCTATCCGGGGCACTTTCGTGTTTCCGGAGTTTCCGTGCATATTCCAGAGCCTCCATGATCCGCCGGCAATTGCTCTCAATCATGTCGGGACGCTGCCTCCAGAGAGTAGCGATATTGGGCAGCAGTTCCATCAGGCCGTTCATTCCGGTCCGTCCCTGTTTGGGGAGGTAGGTTATGGCCATGAACGGGTGCCTGTCGGGTGTCATGAAGATGTTCAGCGGCCAGCCGCCGCTCCCTGTCAGTGTCTGAGCTACGGCCATATAGAAAGCATCGATATCGGGGCGCTCTTCGCGATCGACCTTGATGCAGACGAAATGGCGGTTCAGCAGGGCGGCAACCTCACTGTCCTCGAATGATTCGTGGGCCATGACATGGCACCAGTGGCAGGTGGCGTAGCCGATCGAGAGCAGGATCGGCAGGTTCCCGGAGTGTGCCCTGTCGAAGGCGGCAGTACCCCACTCGTACCACTTGACCGGGTTTTCGGCATGCTGCAGCAGGTAGGGGGAACGGGCGAATATCAGGCGGTTGAAGCGCTCGCCGCCGTCGTCGGGGAGGGTGGACCTGTCGATCGCCAACAGGGAGGCTATATATGACGCGGTATCATTAGAGGAGTTCATGCTGTTCTCCTGGTGACCGGTTGTTTTTGTGATACGACTTCAGCCGGTTAAACTACATTCAGTACTCTTTTCTCCATAATACCACCTCCCGGTAATTTCCGGCAGCCTGTAAATCGGCTCGCTTTTACATTTCCCGGCGCCCACCTCTTGTCAAATCCCCGCCAGACGGTACACTGTATCAACCAGGTAACTTTATTTCGAGGCGCATACCATGTCCCAACCCATCTGGAAACAGTTGCTGATCATCATGCTTGTCATGCTCCTGTTCAATGCCTACTACGCCTATCTTGCGCAGCAGGGTGCCCAGAGTGCGGAGATCAGCTACAGCCGCTTCCGCAGCGAACTGGCGGCTGACAACATCAAAAAAATAACCGTCAAGGGGACTGCCGTCAGGGGCGAGTTCCGGGCAAAAACCAAGGTGAGCGAACAGGCTCAAGGGAAAGCGGTGCTTCGAGAGATCAGCGCCTTCAATACTGTCCTGCCGCCCATTGCCGACCAGACCCTGATGCCCGACCTGACGGCGCGCAAGGTGGAGGTGACGGCGACATCCATGGAGGCGTCTCTCCTGTTCACCGTTCTGATCACCCTGGCCCCGTGGCTGATCATAATCGCCATCTGGTGGTTTGGCATGCGCGCCATGCGCAGCCAGGGGCCGGGGGGGATGCTGGGCGGTTTCGCCAAGTCCGGCGCCCGCACGTACACGACTCAGGAGAAGGTCTCCGTGACCTTCGATGATGTGGCCGGCATGGAAAACAGCAAGCAGGAGTTGAAGGAGATCGTTGACTACCTGCGCAACCCCAAGCAGTTCGAACGGGTCGGCGGCAAGGTACCCAAAGGGGTGCTGCTGGTCGGCCCGCCGGGAACCGGCAAGACCCTCCTGGCCCGGGCGGTGGCGGGAGAGGCCGGGGTGACGTTCTTCACCATTTCCGCCTCTCAGTTCATCGAGATGTTCGTCGGGGTCGGCGCCAGTCGGGTGCGGGACCTGTTCACCAGCGCCAAGAAGGCCGCCCCCAGCATCATCTTCATCGACGAACTGGATGCGGTGGGGCGCAGCCGTGGCGCCGGCTTCGGCGGCGGCCACGACGAACGGGAACAGACCCTGAACCAGCTCCTGTCGGAGATGGACGGCTTCGACCAGCACCAGGAGGTGATCGTGCTGGCCGCCACCAACCGCCCCGACGTGCTCGACCCGGCCCTGCTCCGCCCCGGCCGCTTCGACCGGCACGTGGTGATCGAACGCCCGGACTGGCGCGACCGCGAGAAGATCCTCCAGGTCCATGTCCGCAAGATCGCCATGACCGAGGGGATCGACCTGAGTGTCGTAGCCCGCGGCACGCCGGGCATGACCGGCGCCGACCTGGAAAACCTGGTGAACGAGGCGGCCATCCTCGCCTCGCGGGAGAATGCCGCGACGGTCACGATGGAGCACCTGGAGAAAGCCAAGGACAAGATCCTGATGGGGGGTGAGCGGAAGATGTACATCACCCCCGAGGAGAAGCGCATCACCGCGTACCACGAAGCGGGGCATGCCCTGGTGGCCAGGCTGCTTCCCGGCACCGACCCGATTCACAAGGTTACCATCATCCCCCGCGGCATGGCGCTCGGCGTAACCCAGCAGCTCCCCGAGGACGACCGCTACCACTACCCGCAGAGCTACCTGGAAAAACGGCTGACGGTGGCCATGGGCGGCCGGGTGGCGGAGCGACTGGTGTTCGGCGAGGTTTCCACCGGCGCCCAGAGCGATCTGAAGATGGTCACCGAACTCTCGGAGAAGATGGTCTGCCAGTGGGGGATGAGCGAGAAGGTAGGAGCCATGACCTTCAAACGGGGCGAGGAGCACCCCTTCCTGGGGATGAAGATGGCCGAGGAAAAGACCTTCTCCGAGGCCATGGCCTGGCGCATCGACCAGGAAATCGCCGCCTTCATCCGGAGGGCGGAGCAGCAGGCCGAGGAGCTTTTGAGCGGCAACCGCGCTACGCTGGATCTGCTGGCGGAGGCGCTGCAGGAGGAAGAAACCCTCGACGGGGCGCGGGTGGACGAGATCATGGCCGGAAAGCTTGAATGACCGGGCTGCATCCTGATTCTGACCGGTCGGCGGCTTTCCCATGACAGCGTTGCCCGGGGAACGCCGCAATAAAACCCTACTCTCCCAGCATCCTCGCAAAAAAGTCTTCCGCAAGATCTACAGGCGCAGGCGCATCATCATCACCACTCGCAACTCCATTGAGCAGATGCTCCGGAATCTCGGCCAGAAAGCGGCTCGGTTTCTGGCCCTCCACCGCGCCGTATTTGCGCCGGGTCATGCAGCGCGAAATCGTCAGGAATTTCCTGGCCCGTGTGATGCCGACATAGCAGAGGCGGCGCTCTTCGGCCACGGTCGGGTCCTCCTCGATCGAGCGTTTGTGCGGCAGCAGATTCTCCTCCACCCCGACCAGCCAGACATGGCTGAATTCCAGCCCCTTGCTGGAGTGGAGCGACATCAGCGTGACGGCATTGGTGCCGTGCTCCTTGCCATCCTCTGACGGCTTGTCCTCATCCATGAGCGAGATCCGTTCAAGGAATGCCGACAGGGTAGCCTTGGGGTTCTGGGCTTCGTAGGCTGCCAGCGAGTTGACGACCTGCTCGATGTTCTCGATCCGTTTGCGGGCCTGAGGAGCATCATTCAGGGTTCGATACAGCTCGTCCTCGATCCGCAACCTGTTGAAGAGGGTGTTGACCTGCGTCCCCATGTTGTGCGAGGTGAACCCGGCCATGACCTCCTTCATCATTGCGTGGAACCCCAGCACCGTTTTCCGGCACGACGGGGAAATCTCCTCAATTTCGCCCGCCCGCCCCAGTGTCTCAAACAGCGGTACGTCATGATTCATCGACCACTGGTTCAGTTTTATCAGCGTCGTGTCGCCGATTCCCCGGCGGGGAAAATTGATAATGCGGAGCAGTGACGCCTCATCGCTGGGGTTGTCGATAACCTTGAGATAGGCGATGGCATCCTTGACCTCCTTGCGTTCGTAGAACTGTTGTCCGCCGATCACCACGTAGGGGATCCTCTCCAGGCGCAGCTTTTCTTCAAAGGCCCGGCTCTGGGCGTTGGAGCGGTACAGGATGGCCAGGTCGGACCAGCGCAGTTTTTCGCGGTACTGCTCCAGCATTATCTGCTCAACCACCAGAGCAGCCTCATCCTCCTCACTGGCAGCCACGATCAGGTCGATCTCACGCCCTTTGCCGCCGGAGGTCCAGAGCGCCTTGTCCGTCCTGACCGTATTGTTTTTGATGACACTGTTGGCGGCATCCAGGATAGCTCCGGTGGAGCGGTAGTTCTGTTCCAGTTTAATCGTCACACAGCCGGGATGATCCTGCGCGAAATTGAGGATATTCTGCACCTCCGCCCCGCGCCAGCCGTAGATGGACTGGTCATCGTCGCCGACAACGCAGATGTTGCCATGTTTCCGTGCCAGCAGTGAAATCAGCAGATATTGCGATGCGTTGGTATCCTGATATTCGTCCACCATGATGTAGCGGAAGCGCTCCTGCCAGTGGCTGAGAATGGCCGGGGTCGTTTGCAACAGGCGTACGGCGAGCATGATGATGTCATCGAAGTCGATAGCGTTAAACCCCTTCAGCAGCTCCTGGTAGCGGGGGTATACCGCGGCGGTAGCTATCTCCAGCGGATCGTTCCTGTCCGGGGTGAATTCCTTCGGCCCGATCAGGCGGTTTTTCAGGGCGGATATTTTCCAGAGAATCCGGTCGGGATCGATCTTTTTCGGATCGATGTCCCGTTCGCGGGCAGCCTGACGAATGACCCCGGCCTGGTCGGAGGTTGAATAGATGGAAAAATTCGGCTTGAAGCCGAGCGCTCGGATGTCGCGGCGCAGGATGCGGACGCCGAGTGAGTGGAAGGTCGAAATGACGATGCCTTTAGCCAGAACGCCGGCCATGGCGAGGACACGCTCGTTCATCTCGCGGGCGGCCTTGTTGGTGAAGGTCACCGCCAGGATGTTTTCAGCCGGGACGCGCAGCTCTTTTAAAAAATGGACAATACGGGTGGTGATTACCTGGGTCTTGCCGGAGCCGGCCCCGGCCAGGATCAGCAGGGGGCCTTCGACCGTGTTGACGGCGCGTTGTTGTGGTGGGTTGAGTTTTTTCATGTACGTATGTTTGTAGCATAGATTCGGCGTACGGTGCAAATCTGTATATTCTTTGAACGGTCTACAAAAAATAATCTAATTGAAAAAACGTACTCATTAATGTATATATCTCACCGCTGGTTAGCCGGCGAAAATAAATGTGGCACTTTTAACTGTACAATGCCGCAACTCAAACATGGAGGTTACACGCGTGAAGAAAAGTAAAATCGTAAGAATCCTGGCTGCATCTATGCTGCTCACATTGAGCCTTGCCGCAACATCGTTTGCCGCTAGGGGAGACAAGGAAGTCGATTTGAGTATCGGTATTGCGACATCGTCTGACGCTGGCAATCCCGGTTACGCTGGTTATGGTTATGGTTACGGTTCAAGTTATGGTACCGGTCTTGGTCTGTCGGTGGGTGGCGGCTATGAACTGCTTGATATTACGGCAATCAAAGGGGGCACACTGCAGATCCGTGGAGATATCGGTTATAATCACTGGAGCGAAGGTGGTTTTACGCTGACTCGCGTACCTGTTTCGGCGGGCGCCAGACTGTATGTCCCGATTCAAGCAGTAAATAAACTTCGTGTCTACGGTGAAGCCAGTCTCGAGCTTAGCTTTGACTCGTTTGATACTCCCTCTTATTGGTTTTATGATGGTCGTAAATCTTCTGATACCAAAATTGGTCTGGTGCCTGGAGCCGGCGCCGAGTTTATCGTTGCGCCGAATGTTTTCGTAGGCGGCGGTTTGAAGTACCACATTGTTAGTGAC
This sequence comes from Desulfuromonadaceae bacterium, assembly GCA_049305715.1. Lineage (GTDB taxonomy): Bacteria > Desulfobacterota > Desulfuromonadia > Geobacterales > Pseudopelobacteraceae > JACRCG01. The sequence goes on from JBAQPK010000662.1 coordinate 6,853, forward strand.
GGTTACCTTAACGCTTTAGTTGGAGTAGGATTCAAATTTTAGAAACATTTCTCTTTCGTAATAATAAGATGCCGCCGTATTCAGATCCTCTGATACGGCGGTTTTTTTTGTTTCAATGTGGAATATTTAAATCCCGTATTGCAGACATGCTTTATTACGATACTATTAGAACCAGTAGATAGTTTATTTTGATAAAAGGGAATTGTGTGAAAATAACCCTGGCCAAAAAGAAACAACCTCCCAAAAAAACGAAACGTCTTCCGGAAACTGAAGGTGCAGCCAAGCCGGATAAAGTTAAAAAAGGAAAAAGCGCCAAGGTGCCGGAACGTGCCGAATCGCTGCCCGGTCAGACACCGGTTGTCCCGGAATTTGATCTGCATGACAGTCAGTGGTTTTTGAACCGGGAGTTGACCTGGCTGTCGTTCAACCGTCGCGTGCTGCATGAAGCCGAGGATGAGCGCACGCCGCTCTTGGAACGGCTCAAGTTCATCGCCATTGTCAGCGGCAATCTGGACGAGTTCTTTATGAAGCGCATCGGCGGCTTGAAGCAGCAGATCGGGGCCGGAATGCGGGAATTAACACTCGACGGCCGCACGGCTCGCCAGCAGGTGACCGAGTGTTATGGGGAAATCCGCGAGATAGAAACGCGCAAAGAACAGCTGTTTCAAGACGTCTGCACGCTGCTGGAAGAAAAAAATATTCTTATCGAACGCTATGACGAATTGACCCTCAAGGAAAAGAAGCTGCTGAGAGAGTTTTACTATGCGAACATCTTTCCGCTTCTGACCCCTCAATCAATCGACCCTGCCCATCCGTTTCCATTCATCTCGAACCTTTCGCTCAATCTGCTCGTGTCGCTGCGCTATCCAAAGGGCAAGCAGAATTCACTGGTACGGATCAAGGTGCCGGTCAATGCCGGTACTCCGCGTTTTATCAGAATCGGTAAGGGGGAGCACTTTATCCGACTCGAAGAGGTCATGATGAACAACCTGGATATGCTTTTTCCGGGTATGGAGGTCGTGTCGTGTGAACTTTTCCGGGTAACCAGGAACGCCAATACCGAAAAGGATGAAGACGAGGCCGACGATCTGATGGAAATGATCGAATCGGAATTGAAGGAGCGCAAATTTGCCCCGATCGTGCGGCTCGAAATTGCCAGCGGCATGTATCCGCTGCACCGCGGGCGCCTGGCCGCCGAACTGGAGCTCGATGAAGCGACGGACGTGTTTGAAGTCCCCGGTCTGCTGGCGATGCGCGATCTATTCGAATTGACGCGGCTCGATTTTCAACGGCTGCATGACCCTCCGCACCATCCGGTTGATCATCCCCAGCTGCAGACGACCCGCAACATATTCCATATCATTCGTGATGCCGGTGCGATTCTGCTGCAGCACCCGTATGAATCATTTTCAACGTCGGTCGAACGTTTTTTGCGTGAGGCGGCGACCGACCCAAAGGTTCGCGGGATCAAGATGACACTTTATCGCACCTCACGCCAGAGCCGTATCATCGATGCCCTGGTGCTGGCCGCAAACAACGGCAAGCAGGTTGCCGTTGTTGTCGAGCTGAAGGCCAGGTTTGACGAGGCCACCAACATCAGCCTGGCGGAGCGGATGGAAGAGGCCGGCGTGCACGTCACGTATGGTGTCGTGGGCCTCAAGACCCACTGCAAGGTCATCATGGTTGTGCGCCAGGATTATAATGGGCTGCGGCGTTATCTGCACATCGGCACCGGCAATTATCATGCTGATACCGCCCGTTTGTACAGCGATGTCGGCCTGTTGACGTGCGATCAGGTCATTGCCGAAGACGTCACCGAGCTGTTCAATTTTCTGACTACCGGTTTCATGTTGAAGCGCAAGTATTCAAAAATTGCTCTCGCTCCACGGATGCTGAAAAAGGCGCTGCTTGATAAAATAGAACGTGAGATTACCCAGCATCAGGCTCTCGGCGGCGGAGCCATCCAATTCAAAATAAACGCACTGGAGGATGGGGATGTCGTGCGGGGGTTGTACCGGGCTTCAATGGCCGGAGTCAAAATCGACCTGATCGTTCGCGATACCTGCCGTTTGCGTCCGGGAATACCGTGGCTTTCAGATAATATCCGGGTAGTCAGCGTCATTGGCAGATTTCTGGAGCATGCCCGCATCTACTATTTCCGCAATGGCGGCGCCGAGGAGTATTTCATCTCTTCGGCTGATGCGATGAGGCGCAATCTGGAAGCGCGGGTCGAAATCCTCTGCCCGGTGGAGTTGCCCGAATTGACCAGGGAGCTCCGCACGATATTCGACACGCATCTGGCGGATCAGCGCTCTGCCTGGGATATGCAGCCGGACGGCAGCTATGTTCAGCGCACCCCGGTCGACGGGCAGGGTGAGGGGAGCCATCGACAGCTGATTGCGAGAGCTGAAAAGCGGGTCAGGGAAAGCCTCAAAAAGAAAAAAATAAAAAAGATGGTAAAATAAAACATTAAGATTTAAATCGTTGAGTCAGCCGGATAAAACAATTCGAAATTGCTCATATAACACATAAAAAAGTGTTGCTGTAGAACCATTTTATACTAATATGTGTCAGAACAGTATGGAATGTGAACAGCCACGTACGGTACTCCAGCGGAAACTTCTGAAAGGGGGTTGGGTATGAGTAATCAAAAGAACGGTGATGTGTCGGAAAATTCAGAACAATGTTCAGAGAAACGGGAATACTCAGTCGGTGAGATTTTGAAACAGCGCGGGGTATCCCGGCGTGATTTTCACAAGTTCTGCTCCGCAATGACGGCGGCGATGTCGCTGCCGGCCTCGTTTGCTCAATCCGTTGCCCAGGCTCTGGATGAGGTCACGCGCCCGACGCTGGTCTGGCTGAACTTCCAGGATTGCACCGGTGACAGCGAGGCCCTGCTGCGCGCCGCCAATCCGACCGTCGGCGAGATCATCCTTGATATCCTTTCGGTGGACTATCATGAAACGATCATGGCTGCCGCCGGTCACCAGGCCGAGGAAGCGCTTGAAAACACCATTGCCAAGTACAAAGGCAAATATATTTGCGTCGTTGAAGGCTCCATCTCCATGAAGGACGGCGGCGTGTACGGCTGCACGAGCGGCAAGACGCACTTGGAAACCGCGCGGCGTGTCTGCGGTGGGGCCCTGGCGACGATCGCGATCGGAACCTGCGCTTCATACGGAGGTATTCCCGCCGCCGTCCCCAATCCGACCGGCGCCGTCGGCGTCAGGGATGCGGTGCCGGGCGCAACCGTCATCAACCTGCCCGGTTGTCCCTGCAACGCCGATAACCTGACCGCGACGATCGTACATTATCTGGTGTTCGGCAAAATACCCGCCATAGACGGCAAGGGGCGTCCGCTCTTCGCATACGGCAAGCGCATTCACGATAACTGTGAACGGCGGCCGCATTTCGATGCCGGACAGTATGTGGAGCATTGGGGCGATGACGCCCACCGCAAGGGATTCTGCCTCTACAAGATGGGTTGCAAGGGACCGGCCACGTTCCACAACTGCCCGACCCAACGCTACAACGAAAAGACCAGCTGGCCGGTCGCTTCCGGTCACGGCTGTGCGGGGTGTTCCGAGCCGAATTTCTGGGATACCATGGGGCCGATGTACCGCCGGCTGCCGAATGTTCCCGGCTTCGGCATCGAGGCGACCGCCGACAAGATCGGTCTCGGTCTGGTGGCCGGTGCGGCTGCCGCCTTCGCTGTTCATGGCGCACTGAATGCGCTGCGCAAGGATAAAGAACCTGCAGAAACAAAGGAGGGATGACAATGGCCAGGATTGTTGTAGATCCGATTACCAGAATTGAAGGGCATCTCCGCATTGAAGCCGAGATCGAAGGGGGCTTCATAAAAGATGCCTGGAGCTCGGCCACCATGTTCCGCGGTATCGAGAAAATTCTCCGCGGGCGTGACCCTCGCGATGCCTGGTTCTGGACGCAGCGTTTCTGCGGCGTCTGTACCACCGTTCATTCGATTGCCTCCATCCGGGCCGTTGAGGATGCGCTCAAGATCAAGATTCCCCCCAATGCCCAACTGATCCGCAACATTATCATGGGTATCCAGAATGTGCAGGATCACGTCATTCACTTTTATCACCTGCATGCGCTCGACTGGGTTGACATCACGTCCGGCCTGAAAGCCGATCCGGCCAAAACGGCCGCCCTGGCCGCGTCGCTTTCGGACTGGCCGAACAACTCGGCCACCTATTTCAAAGCGGTGCAGGACAAGGTGAAGGCGTTTGTCGCGTCAGGCCGTCTGGGCCCCTTTGCCAATGCGTACTGGGGGCACCCCGCCTACAAGCTGCCGCCTGAAGCCAACCTGATGGCGACCGCCCATTATCTTGAAGCCCTTGAGTGGCAGAAGGACGTCATCAAGATCCACGCCATCCTGGGGAGCAAGAACCCCCATCCCCAGACGTTCCTGGTGGGGGGGATGTCGATTCCGATCGATCCGGATTCCCAGAACGCTCTCAATGCCGACAAGCTGATCGAGATCAAGCGGCTGCTGAAAAAAGCCCAGGATTTCGTTGAAAAAGTGTATATCCCGGACCTGCTGGCGGTCGCTTCCTTCTACAAGGAGTGGGCCGGCATCGGCGGCGGCGTCGGCAACTATCTGTCGTATGGTGAATTTCCCGATGCCAGCGGCAATCTCTGGTTCCCCGTCGGGGCAATTCTGGACAAGGATCTTTCCAAGGTGATTCCGGTTGATCAGGGCAAAATTGCCGAGTATGTCGATCACTCCTGGTTTGATAACAGCGCCGGAGCCGGCAAGGGTCTGCATCCGTTCGAAGGGGAGACCGAAGTACGCTATACCGGGCCGAAGCCGCCGTACACAAATCTTGATACCGACGCGAAGTATTCGTTCGTCAAGTCGCCCCGTTATGAGGAAAAATCGATGGAGGTGGGCCCGCTTGCCCGTGTACTGGTGGCCTACGCTTCCGGGCACAAGGAGACCAAGGCGGTCGTGGATCTGGTGCTCGGCAAGCTGGGGGTCGGTGCTCCGGCGCTCTTCTCGACGCTGGGCCGTACCGCCGCCCGCGGTATCGACTGCCTGCTGATCGCCCAGCAGACGCCGAAGTGGCTGGACGAACTGGTCGGAAATATCTCCAAGGGTGACTACCGCATTCACAACAACGAGAGCTGGGATCCTTCCACCTGGCCGGCGGAAGCGAAGGGATACGGGTTCCACGAAGCGCCCCGCGGTGCACTCGGCCATTGGATCAAGATCAAGGATCAGAAAATCCTCAATTATCAGGCGGTCGTCCCCTCAACCTGGAATGCGTCGCCGCGGGATGCCAAAGGGCAGCGCGGGCCGTATGAAGCCGCTCTGGTCGGGACGCCGGTGGCGGATCAGAACAAGCCGCTTGAAATCCTGCGAACCATTCATTCCTTTGACCCCTGTCTTGCCTGCGCCGTCCATGTGATGGATGTCAATGGCAACGAGGTTGTCACGGTCAAGGTGTCCTAGAGGACGGGGAGGCTGAAATGAGTGAAAGCTGCAAGTTCAAATGTTACATCTGGGAGCTGCCGGTTCGCTGGTGCCACTGGATCAACGTGATCTCCATCGTGACCCTGGCCGTTACCGGATTTTTTATCGGCACCCCGGTTTCATTCGGCAGTTCGGCATCCGACTTCACGATGGGGTGGATACGGTTTGTTCACTTCACCGCCGCCTATGCTTTCGCGGTCAGTGTCCTCTCCCGCATCATCTGGTCGCTGATCGGCAATAAATACGCCGGGTGGCGGGAGTTTCTCCCCTTTCTGACAGTAAAGGGAAGGGAGAAAATGAACAAGATGATGCGCTACTACATGTTCATGGACAAGCAGGTCCCCGAGACGATTGGTCATAACCCGCTGGCGACGACCGCCTATCTCGCCCTGTTTCTGCTCTATATCCTGATGATTCTGACCGGTTTCGCGCTGTACGCCCAGCATGCACCGGGCGGCATCATGCACAGGTCGCTCGGGTTCATGTACGCCATGTTCTCCAGCCAGGGGATGCGGCTGGCTCACCACGCCAGCATGTGGCTGATCTTCGGTTTTGTCATCAACCATATCTACAGTGCCTGGTTGTTTGATATCAAGGAGCATGGCAGCGAGATTTCAAGCATGTTCAGCGGTTATAAATTTACGGTGAAGAAAGAGAAGTAGGCGGGGTGAGGATTTAAGAAATGGAGCGGGGCATGCTTTTGGCGTGCCCCACTTTTTTTAATAACGGCTATGGCTTTGACCCGCTTCCGGCGGGTCGTAAGCCGTGTTGGGACTGCAGTTCATTCTTTTTTTGAGATTTGGAGATGTGACCCCTATATCCTCCCCTTTCTCCTCTCAATCACCTCATTGTGTTATGCCATCTTTGCTTATGATTATTATTTATGATCGCACTTAACTTCTTCCTTAAAAACCTCACGCGTTGCTTCCAACTTTACCTTGCACGGGCCATCAGAAAACTCTTCTTTCCATTCGCCGCGCCAAGTGGCACCCCGGCCATTCTTGCATTTGATCTCTTGTTTAAACTCGCCTGGCTTAGACTCAAGCTTGAACTCACATGGACTCTCCCAATAGGGTTCACGCCAAGAATCGCGCCACCAATCACGATGTGAATCATTTGCACTAACGAAACCAGGAATCATCGAACAGATAGAAAAAATCAGAACGGCGACAGATAATTTACACATTTTATTTCTCCTTTCGTGGCAAAAAGCCATCTCGCATGATTTCAACTAAGGCATAACGTGTATGAGGCACACCGGCTTGTCCGGTGCTGCCGAGAGTTAGGCATTCTTGCCTACTCTCGCAACCAAAAAGGAGAGAGACATGATAGACGAATACACTGGAAAGAAGATTGTGAGCCCTCTGGATTTTCTACCAGGCCGAATACTGCCTGATGATGTGCTGAAATCGTTGTCAGATGAAGATTTTAATTCTCTTTGGGAAAACAGGAAGCTCAAGCCATTCCATGAACTTTCGCCACACATTCAGAGAATGCCTTGCATCAAGATATTATTTGGCTTGTAAAAATTTAAGTTGCCGTTTTAATTCTTCAATTTCTTTTTGCTGTTTATCGGTTTTATCTTGAAGAAGTTTTATGTCTCTGGTGAGCGTGTTGATAATTTGATCGTCAATTTGGTTCATATTGTTTCTCCTTTTTGATCGAAGTGCGCTCTTTAACAAGCTTTGAGTAGGCAACAAAACCAATGAGTCCAGCGATAGATAGTAAGGCCATAACAATGAACGATAAATCCCATTTGGCGGTTCCTTGAACTATTAGGTAAATCGTGAAGAAAGCAAATGCGAAACCCATTACAGCACACATGAATCGCATTTGTTCGAGCGCACCCGCATCGTAATCTTTATTGTTCTCGCGGAACTTCTTCCACATGAGGTTTCTCCTGATAAATTAAACAGAATAGTATTATGGAGTGTCGAAAATGAATTTAAATATTTGGTCTTTAGTGGCAATGACAAGCGCAACAGTGGCGATTATCGCAGCGTACATAGCCCAGCGTTCGCTCCGCCGTGCTATTGAAAGG
>JBAQPK010000663.1:0-2122 GCA_049305715.1 Desulfuromonadaceae bacterium
ACATGAGACTACTGCTGCAACGAATTACTTCACGTGGCAAGCGAGGCAGAGGTTACTGCCGGAGTTGTTCAGACGGAGGAACGGAGTTATGGTGTTGTCATGAACTTTGTGGCAAGAAGCACATTCCATCAGTTCAGCAGTTGCACCGAAGAAGCTGTTCGGGATAGAAGTTTTAACAGTAGCAATAGCAATCAGGCCACCGTCTGTCTCAGCAGCCTGAGCAGAAGCATAGTTGAAGCCGACTGGATGGTCGTTGGAGAGGTCGACTCCGAGGTTGTTCTTGGCATTGTAACCGGTAAGACCAGTAAGTGCAATGGCGTTGTCAGTTGCGCCGGCCTTGTTCTTGATGGCGCCCATGGAGGTTACGCCGTCATGGCAGCTCATGCAGAAACCGGAGATTGAGGTAAGGGAAACGGTGGCACCACCAGCAACAGTAGTCATGGTAGCGCTGTTGTACGTAGCTGTAATTGCGGAGCCATTGGTTCTGTTCCAGAGGGGTACAGCGATCTGCGGATTATGCGGGGTGTGGCAGTAAACGCATTTCTGGTTGGCGCCGCCGCCGGTCATGGCGCCGGTTCCGGACAGGTCATGCTTGGTGTTTGTTACGCCGACGACTGCATACGCTGCGGATGCCGATACTGCGAGTGCTGCTGCTACGAGTACGATTCTTTTCATTTTGCTTCTCCTTTGTTTTTTGTACCCGCTTCACTCAGGAGGCGGTGTACTTTTAAAATGTCTGATTCAATACTTAGCAATCGGCATGCCATATTTTCGCGTATCCATAACAGCCTGATAATACAACCCTTTTAAAAAAACTTCGCACAAGAAATCCGGCACATTCTGTCTTTTAACTTTAATCACGGTTATTTCACCGTGGTTTTTACGTGCTGTCGCGGAATGCTATTTTTTACCCACGCCGGCCGGAAGATCCACGGGCGCCTTCGACGGCTTTGCGGCCGGGGCATCGGCGGTGATGGGGTGCTCTTTCAGATACTGCTCGCTCATGTATTGAAATACTTGAAAACGGGCGTTATGCTGATCAACCACATAAATGGCATCCTTGTCGTCAATGTAAATTCCCTGGGGCATATTGAATCCACCCGGAGCAACCAGGTTATCACGCTTTACATGTAAATACCCCACATTCAGAAGCACGTCACCTTTTTCATTAAAAATAGCAACGCGACTTGATTTACCGTCGGTCACATAGATGTGCCCGGACGAATCAACCGCTACGGCCTTGATCATGGCAAAACTGCCCGGCCCGTCACCTCGTTCGCCAAAAAACGAGAGCGGCTTCCCCTCGGGCGTAAGGCGGACGATACGGGCATTCATGGAGTCACATACGATAATATTACCTTCCTTGTCCACCGCTGCCGAGGTAGGATAATTAAATTCATCACCACCGATACCGCGCTTGCCAACAGACCAGAGCAGTGCCCCGGTCAGGTCAATCGCGACAATCTTGTGCCCCTTTATGTCGGGAACAATAATTTTCTTGCGGACTTTATCCACCGCAATTGCACCGATTGACTCAACTTTATCTGAAATATCCAGGACACCCTTGGGCGTTTCATCGCTGCTAAAGACAAATATTTTTTTCTGTTTCAAGTCGGCGGCGTAAATATTCCCGTCGGCATCAAGGGCAACACCGGAAGGATGCTCGAACAGGTTGGCTCCCTTCGCCTTGCCGAGCGCGTGTACTTCACGCGCATTAAAATCAAAAACCAGGAAAGTTCCGACTTTCAGATCGCTCACATACACCTTGCCCGCACCGTTGGAGGCGACAAACAGGGGCACATCGAGTGAATACCCTTCATTTTCGCCGACAATGGCATTCCATACGCCGGAGCTTTCCTTCAGATTTATGCTGTTCTGGTATGCACCCAACCATTCAACGCGGGGGGTATCAGGCGCCGGCGGCCAGAAATAGCGTTCCTTCACCTGCAATGGCGCCGCGCACCCGGCAATCATAAATGCCAGTAAAACAATAGACAGCCTCATCATTGTGCCAATTGCTTTCATCTCGTTCTCCTTCAGTTTTTATGGCGCACAACGGCGTCAGTTTCATAATTACCTGCGCATATTACCATTCCTGACAACCCACCGTCAAAGCATATTC
>JBAQPK010000664.1:0-2414 GCA_049305715.1 Desulfuromonadaceae bacterium
CACGCAGATCACGGGCTGCGACTCCGGGAGGATCAAATTCCTGAATGCACTCAAGCACGTCCAGGACATCCTCTTCCGTTGCAGAACTTGCCGCTGCAATTTCCTGAATGGACGCCCGCAGATAACCATAATCATCAACATTGCCGATGATCACTTCACCCACACGAACATCCATTTCGGAATACTGCCCCATATGGAGCTGCCACAACAGATGATCGATCAGGGTGCCTTTTTTTGTCAGCAGATTCTCAAAGGAGGGACGTTCATCATCACCGCCATACTGCTGCTCCCCTGAGCTGTAGTTGTAGCCGTCAAGATAGCTGTCCCAGTCCCGCAGAGTCTCCTCGCCGGTTTCAACCTCATGGAAATCCGCGCTGTCCTGACGTGGCTCATGTTCCTGTTCCGCCACCTCAAGTGCGTCGGGCTCGCGAATATCTTCCTGTTCGGTGGATTCTTCCAGGAGCGGGTTCTCCTCCAGCTCCTGAAGAACAAGATCCTGAAGTTCCAGACGTGTCAACTGAAGCAGCTTGATAGCCTGCTGCAACTGGGGAGTCATCACCAGCTGCTGGGACATTTTCAGTTGTTGGCGCATCTCCATTGCCATGAAACAGTGACCTCAAACCCGATAAGGGGATTCATGCATTTTTAACTATACATCTCAAAGCCGGAAGTCTTTACCCAGATAAATTTCTTGTGCTTTTTTACTCGCTGCAATTTCGTCCGGAGTGCCGTGTTCCAGCACGGCACCACTGCTCATAATATATGCGGAATCACAGACTCCCAAGGTTTCCCGGACGTTATGGTCTGAAATCAATATACCGATATTTTTGCTTTTGAGAGAAGTGATCAACTCCTGTATATCGGCGACAGCTATCGGGTCAATCCCCGCGAACGGCTCATCCAGCAGAATGAATGCAGGGTTTGTAATCAGTGCCCGGGCAATCTCAACCCGTCGCCGCTCCCCGCCTGAAAGCGCATAACCCTTGGATGAAGCGATGTGGGTAATGGAGAATTCCTCCAGCAACTGTTCCATTTTCTCACGACCACGGCGCCTGTCAGGCTCGACCGTTTCGATAATCGCCATAAGATTATCCGCCACCGTCAGTTTGCGAAAAACAGAGGCTTCCTGCGGAAGATAGCTGATGCCTCGCCGTGCTCGCTGATACATCGGGAGCGCCGTTATGTCTTCATCACCCAGAAATACCTGGCCTCCCTCCGGCTCCACAAGTCCTACCACCATATAAAAGGTCGTCGTCTTACCGGCGCCGTTCGGACCCAGCAACCCGATCACTGATCCGGATGTAATTGAAATATCTACACCACAGACTACCTGACGATTGCCGTAGGTCTTCTTGAGAGCTCTCGTCCAGAGTTTCGAAGAATCAGCGACTTCCGGCATCTTTCTTCCTTGCAGTCGGATTAATGACCGCTTCGACACGTGCTTTCGGATCACCGCCGCTTGACACTTCACTCTTGTCGTCATCAATGTAATAGGTAATCACTTTACCGCTGACGCTATCCCCTCCCTGTACAACCCGGGGAGAACCGGTCAGAACAATACGACCGCTGCGACTATCATATACCGCATGGTCGGCAAATCCGGTCCTGTTTTGCTGGATAATCCTGACATTCCCGGCCGCTTCGACTTTTTCCACATCTTCGTTTTTATCCGCATAGTTGACGACGATTTTATCGGCGAAAATGGTTATGTCGCCCTGTTTCGCAACAACCTTACCGGAGAAGATCGCCGTTTTACCTCTGTTGTCGGCACTCATTTCGTTGGATTTAATGGTGATCGGCAGGCTTGAACGATCCTTGTGAGCCATGGTTTCGGCTGGAATCGCCGATGCCGGTAACAGGCACCACAAGCAGATCAATGCTATGCTGAGCAGATGTGATTTAATCATGTAACACCCAATCCGGACGAGCCGAAACAAAATCCATAACGCAAAGACGCCAATAAAGGCATGTAAGCAACTTTTTTAACCACTTTCAGCAATGGCTCACGTTGTAAGGGACATGTTATTAATTCATAACGATTGAAGCATCCACCGAAGAAAAAAAACGGGCACGCTGGTTCTTGACACCCAAATCCATCCCTACCGCGGTAAGCTGTAATCTTTGTTGCCGGAAAACCACCGGATCTGCCGTTGAAAATCGGGAGGTTGCCCCCGTATATACAATCGAATCGGTTTTAAAACTGGCCCCGTCTTCGGTGGCAACGTGGACATGACCTTTCAGCCTGACATTCTTTGTGGAACTGGAATATTCGCCGCTGTCAGCGGTAACGGTCACCGCCCCTTGAGACCGGGTCTGCTGGAACTCCATCCGGATATCCGAGAGATATGCCGTATCCCCCTTTTTATCGTAGTCAACCCGTTCTGCAGCGAGTTCCCATACAACCAGTCCACCCT
>JBAQPK010000665.1:0-4239 GCA_049305715.1 Desulfuromonadaceae bacterium
GGAGTACTGGTTGAAGACGCGGACATACGTTAGCAAAGGTATGGGGACGTGATGCCGGAGGGGTCGGCGGTGACTGGTCTCAAACCATAACTCCTTGCGATATGTTTTCATATCGGATCACCCTCCAGACTTTTGGTCACCACTTCAAAGACGTCGCGCGGCAGGTCCGGGACAGCCAGAATCCGCTGCAGCTGTTCCCGCATCAGCAGGCCCCGTCCCGGTTCGAAACGCCGCCAGGTGGTCAACGGAGCCAGCAGCCGGGCGGAAACCTGGGGATTGACCGGTATCAGCCGCAGCAGCTGATCGGCCAGAAAGCGATAGCCCGCACCGCCCGGATCATGGAATCGGACCTGATTGCGCTGGCTGAACGCCGCCACCAGGGAACGGAAGCGGTTGGGGTTGGCCAGTTCGAAGGCGGAGTGATCCAGCAGGGCCCGGAGTTCGTCAAGAGTCCCGGGGAGCGTGGAAGCGGCCTGGAGCGAGAACCATTTGTCGACAACCAGCCGTTCCCCCTGCCAGCGGCGATAGAAATCATCCAACAGTTCCCGGCGTTCCGGGCAAGCGCACGAAGCAAGCGGAGTCAGCGCCCCAATGCTGTCGGTCATGTTGTCCGCCCGCCGGTACTGCTCGACGCAGAGATCAATACTCTCCCGGTTGCGGCTGCTCATCAGGTAAGCGAGACAGAGATTCGCCAGCCGCCGGGCGCCGGAGAGGCCGTCTTCCGGATCGTAGGGGAGGCCGTTGCGGTTAGCGGCGCGAACCTTCACAAAGTCGTCCCTGAACTCTGCCGCCAGGGAGCGGATCACGAACTGACGGGACGTGTACAGCGCCCCGGGATCGACCACCGGAACCAGTTCCGCCAGGTATTTTTCCGTGGGAAGGGTCAGCGTTTCGGCGAGGAAGGCACGATCCGGGTGGTCGCTTACCAGCGTCTCCCGAAAGGCGGCGGCAAAGGCTGGATCAAGAGACAATTCGCGCCCCTGCTGCACGTCGCCGGCCAGCCCGAGAAGCAGCTGCACCGCCATCCGCTGCCCCGCCTCCCAGCGGCAGAAGGGGTCCGGCTCATGGGCCATCAGCAGGGCCAGCTGTTCATGACTGTAGGGATAGTCGAGCTTGACCGGCGCCGAGAAGCCGCGCAACAACGCCGGGACCGGCTCTTCATCCAGACCGGTAAAGCAGTAGGTCTCCTCGGCTGCCTGGAGATGCAGAACACGGGAGGTTCCCGTCCGGGGCGTTTCGCCGGCCAGCGTCAGGGGCAGTTCCGTACCGTCCGCCCCCAGCAGACCGACCGCCAGCGGGATATGCAGCGGCTTTTTAATCGGCTGGCCGGGAGTCGCCGGACAGCTCTGGCTGACCGTCAGGGTAAAGGTCCGTGCGGCGGCGTCATAGGAACCGCTGGCTACCAGCTGCGGCGTGCCGGCCTGGGAGTACCAGAGGGCAAATTGGCCGAGATCCAGGCCGCCCGCTTCCGCCATGGTCCGCACGAAGTCGTCCACGGTCACCGCCTGCCCGTCAAATCGCTCAAAATAAAGGTCCATCCCGCGACGGAAGGGCTCCCTCCCCAGCATCGTATGCAGCATCCGGACCAGCTCGGCACCCTTGCTGTAGACCGTCGCCGTATAAAAATTGTTGATCTCCATGTACGAATCGGGACGCACCGGATGGGCCATCGGGCCGCCATCCTCGGGGAACTGGGATGTCCGCAGATTGCGCACGTCTTCGATCCGCTTCACCCCGCGCGACTGCATGTCGGCCGAAAACTCCTGGTCGCGAAAGACGGTCAGCCCCTCCTTCAGGGAAAGCTGGAACCAGTCGCGGCAGGTCACCCGGTTGCCGCTCCAGTTATGAAAATATTCGTGGCCGATCACTTCTTCGATGGCATGATAGTCCTCGTCGGTCGCGGTATCCGGTCTGGCGAGGACATAGCAGGAGTTGAAGACGCTGAGCCCCTTGTTCTCCATGGCTCCCATATTGAAATCGTCAACCGCCACGATCATATAGATATCAAGGTCATACTCCCTGCCGTACACCTGTTCATCCCAGCGCATCGCTTTTTTCAGGGAGCGCATGGCGTGATCGCATTTGTCACGGTTCTGCTCATGCACATAGATATGCAGCGCCACCCCCCGTCCCGAACAGGTCGTGAAAGTATCGGAAATCCGTACCAGATCACCCGCAACCAGAGCAAACAGGTAGCCCGGCTTCCTGAACGGATCGTGCCAGGTAGCGAAGTGGCGGCCATCCGGCAGTTCACCCCGTTCCCGGAGGTTGCCGTTGGCGAGGAGCACGGGATACTGCTGGCGGTCGGCGACAATCGTGGTGGTAAAGAGCGTCAATACATCGGGACGGTCCGGAAACCAGGTAATGGCGCGGAACCCCTCCGCCTCGCACTGGGTGCAGAACATCCCGGCGGAGCGGTACAGCCCCTCCAGTGCGGTATTGTCCTGGGGGCGGAGAATAGTATGCACCTCAAGGGTAAAGGCGGCAGGAACTTCCGGTATGGTCAGCAAGTCATCTGCGACGGAGAAGCGTTCAGGCGCAAGGGGCAGGTCATCGAGCTTCAAACCGCACAGGGTGAGGTTTTTACCATTCAGGACGAGGGGACGGGAGCCGCCTGAAGCATCATACCGCGCCCGAAGCGCCAGCCGGGAGGTGACCAGCGTCGTTTCATCGCCAAGCTCGAAGCGGAGGTCGATGCTGTCAACGGTGTAATCGGGAGGTGTATAGTCGTTGCGATATATGGTACGGTGTGGTGTCTCGGTCATCGTGGTCATCCTGTCGTGTAATTAATATGGCCGCAGCTTTTTGATACATACCACAACCATCCGGAAGATTTTCAATATTTTTATTGGTAAGCCCGCCCCGATTCTGGTAACAGTGTGAGCGCACGTCGTACGGGATAAAGGAGAGCAGTCGATGGAAGAGGCAATTACATTCTGGCTCGACAACAAAATATGTTCGGGATTCAAGATAGCTGAAGTCGGCCCGCAGACCCTGGTGTCGTACCGCGACAAGTATTATATCGTTGTAAAAGGAGCGGCGCTGATGAAAGGAGTCAGGCCGCTGCACTACTCGAAAACATCGATGCCGCTGCTCTGGAAAAAGGCGATGAAGGGGATTTTGCCCCCTCCGGTTGCCCCGATTGAGCATGGTGAAGACGAATTTCTTCCGGCGACAACTTCGACCAAAAAGGAGCGAACTGTTATGAAAAAAAGTACCCCTTCAGCACCGGAATTTTCCGAAGAGCAGCCTCTGGTTTCCGCCCCGCTCCAGAGCGCACCGAAAAAACCTGCCACGTCAAAGTCTACCGCCGAGATAAAACCGGTTAAAATCGCGCAAACCGTGGTTGCCGCCACGTGTCCCTACTGCAGTCACAAGCAGGACCTGCCGTTTGAAAAAGGGAGAAACGGCAAGCCGTTCTTTGCGGCGTGCGTCAGATGCTCTACAGAGTTCGCCGTGCGCTTCGTGCCGGTCACGATGTATCAGGCACAGGTGGCGGCGTTCAAATAAGCTTAAATACATTACTCAGACACATTAGGAGACGAAGTACATGAACAACAACGACATACTACGCCGGGTGCGCTATGCCCTCGATATCAGCAACCCCGGCATGATCGAGATTTTCCAGTTATCCGGATGCACCCTGGAGCTCCCTACCCTGCTCAAGCTGCTGAAGAAGGAGGAAGAGGATGAGTTCATCTCCTGCAGCAACCCTCTCCTCTCGTTTTTTCTGGACGGGCTGATCGTACATAAACGCGGCCGGCGGGAATCGGACAGCGGAGAACCTCCGAAACCTGATGCGTCGCTGAATAACAACGCCATCCTGAAAAAGCTGCGCATCGCCCTCGACCTGAAAGAGGATGACATGCTTGCGATCATGAAGCTGGCCGGAGTGGTCATCTCCAAATCGGAGTTGAGCGCCCTGTTCAGAAACAAGGGGCACAAGCATTTCAAGGAGTGCGGCGATCAGTTCCTGAGGAACTTTCTGCAGGGGCTGACAATCCGCAACAGGGGTGTATCTGAAAAATAACATATTAGCTGGCTCCGGCGAGCAGCCAGTTTTCTATAAAAGCGCCCCGTCACGTTGCTGTGATGGGGCGCTTTTGCATTGTGTGTTTGATGGTTACTGATCTGCAGCTATTAGCAACCGGTTGACAGTCATGGGGCACCGGCGTATAGGTGAGAGCGTTTTTATTGTGCGGGGTAAATGATCTGCTGTGTGGAGTTGCAGGACAGATT
>JBAQPK010000666.1:0-8588 GCA_049305715.1 Desulfuromonadaceae bacterium
TCCCGGGTAAACAGTTCTGTAAAACCGAAGCGCAGATCACCAAGAAGACGAGGATCTTCATCGGTAAAGTTCAGCGTACACCACTCATCAAACAACTCTTCCCCGGAAACGTCAATCAGGGGGATACCATTTAAACGGCAGGTCATCGGGCGGTAATCGTAGACCAGACACCCCCCGGTGTCCGACAGCAGCAGACAGGGCGTCTCATCCTCTTCCGGCATAAGCGCGTCCCACTCATCCTCGGGAATTCCGTTCAACAGCCATGGTTTGACAAATGCGGGATTCACTTCCGACAGCAACTCCAGACGCCGGGAGGCCGTCTTCACCAGTTCTGTTTTTAATTTTTCGGGAAGCCTGTCAAAACCACGCTTGAGATAAAATGCATCCAGCAGGGTAATATCAAAGAGCCCACGGCAGCACTCCGAGCATCCGTTGCTGCACGCAATCAGGTCAGGGTACTGTTCAAGACAGCGCCGAAACCAGGCGTCCACCTCGCCCAGCAATGCGCCATAACGGTCCAGCAGTGTATTCATGGCATTTGATTCCACTATTTCAGGGTGAGCAGATACTCGACAAGACTTTCAACCTGCTCGGCGTTGATCTGGCTGCTGAATGCCGGCATGCCGCCCGGCCGGCCTTCGGAAATTGTTTTGGCGATGTCCAGGCGCGTTTTGCCGTATTTGTATTTCGAGGCGGTCAGATCCGGTCCGACGCCCCCCTTGGCATTTTCACCATGGCAGGAAACGCACAGGGTGCCGTACAGCTGTTTGCCGGCGGCAACATACGCTTCAACCTTATGTCCGCCGCCGACTGTACCGGCAGCAGTGGCTTCGACCGCCTTGTGGGCGGCCTGCTTCCGGCTGTCCCGCGCCATTTTCGCGGCATCGGCCTCTCCTTGAGAACTCCAGCCGCTGAACAGGTAGTACCCCATGAAGATCACGCCCCATACGGCCAGCACGGCAAAAAGAATCCGGAAAACGCCCGGGGAACTTTTCTCTTCGCGATAGGTGATCCCGTCATATTCATGCTGTTCTGACATATATCCGCTCCTTGATTAGTAAGTTAGAAGTATTTTCTGCGATCTTCAGGCAGAGAATACTTCGTTAGCGCACTTATCCTGTTTATCAGGGCAAAATTAGTCGTCTTCGAGCATCCGGTGCTTCGGCTCTTCAAGCTTCTGTTTCCGCCCCTTGTTCAGCGTAACGATCGCAATGGCAACCAGAATCATCAGCAAAAAGCCTGTCATAAACAGAAATATAACCCGGGCATCGATCATCATTTCGTATCCAGCTTGATGTATGTTACCAGCTTCCATATTTTCTGCTCGTCGAGAGAACCGCTGAATGCCGGCATCCCGTTGGCCTCTACCCCCTGTGAGATCAGGTTGAAGAGGTCGGTATCGGATTTGGAGGAACCTTTCAGAGCCGGTCCGACTGTCCCTTCGCGCCTGTCGCCGTGGCATGAGGCGCAGTGTTGCTTATAGAGCGCCTCGGCCTCCGTTTCGACACTCTTCAGATCGGTGAACGGATTGATCCGTGCGGTGGGTGGCATTGCCGCTTCGGCTTTTGCGACCGGAATATCGGTCCCCAGCTTGCGCATATAGGCGATAATGGCGTCCATCTCGCTCTTCCCCTTGAGATCGTCCAGGTCGGCCTGCGTATAGGGGAAACCGAGCAGCTTCATCTTGCGCTCGGAATAGGTGGTATCAAGGGGCCGGTTCAGGAAGGCGTAGGCCGGCATGTTCGAGGCCGGAACAACCGACTGCGGATTTTCCATGTGTTTGCGGTGCCACCCTCCCCTGGGATCCGGAAATTTCAGGCCGATATGCGCCAGATCCGGACCGGTGCGGCGCGATCCCCACAGGAACGGGCGATCAAAGACGAATTCCCCCGATTTTGAGTAGGTGCCGCCGTAGCCGTAGCGCTCGACATCGGAAGCGAGCGTGCGCACCGTCTGGGAATGACAGTTGTTGCACCCTTCCCGCATATAGAGATCCCGCCCTTCCTGCTGCAGCGGCGTATACGGCTTGACTCCGGCAATCCTGTCTCCCGGGCTGTTGATCCATTTAAATGGAGCTATCATCGTAACCATCGTACCGACCATGATCACGACAAAGGCCAGAATGATAAAAATAACGGGATTTTTTTCCAACATGGTATCGTCCTCGTTCGTAGTGGATTTAGATTACGCCTTGGCAGCCTGTAAATCCGCACCCTTCCGGTACGTTTTGTAGATGTTGTAGATAAACAGCGCCAATCCGGCCAGATAGATAAAGCCGCTGACCGCCCTGATCTTGTAATAGGGGAAGATGGCGATCATGGTTTCCATGAAACTGTAATGCAGCGTTCCATCGGGATTTGTGGCAAGCAGCATGCTTCCCTGCTGGACGCCGGCGATCCACATGGTGATGGAATAGACCAGCTGACCGACCAGAACCAGCCAGAAATGGGTATTCGCAAGCCTGACACTGTATATTTCCGTACCGCTGATAACGGTGACGACATAGTACATCGCGGCAAAAAGAACCATCGATACCCAGCCGAGCGCGCCCATATGGACATGCCCCGGTACCCAGTCGGTGTAGTGGATGAATGCCGAAAACGAACGAACCGCCTGCATCGGCCCCTGCAGCGTCTGCAATCCGTAGAACGTGATGCCGACAATCAGGAACTTGACCAGATAATTACTCTTCATTTTTTCCCACTGACCGTTCATGGTCAGATAACCGTTGAAGACGGCTCCCCACGATGGCGCTATCAGCATGATCGAGAACGCCATCGCCAATGTCTGAATCCAGTCCGGAACCGGCGTCCAGAGCAGGTGATGCGCTCCGGTCCAGAGGTACATGAAGATCAGCGACCAGAAGGCGATGATCCCCATGCGGTGGCTGTAGATCGGGTTGCCGATCACCTTCGGGAGAACATAATAGAAAATGGCCAGGGGGGGTACGGTCAGCACCATGGCGACGGCGTTATGGCCGTACCACCACTGCACGTTGGCGTCATTGGTTCCGGCAAAGGCAGAATAGGATTTGAACAGATGGAGCGGCACCCCGAGGTTGTTGACGACGTACAGGACGGTGACACCCACCAGGGCCGCCATGATGTACCAGAGCGAGATATACATCTGCTCTTCCCGGCGCTTGAGGATCGTCATGAACACGTTGATGGAGAACAGTACCCAGATGATGGCGACCACGATTGCCAGCGGCCATTCCAGTTCGGCGTATTCCTTGGTGCGGTTGATTCCCATGGCCAGCGTCACAGCCGCGGATGCGATCGCGACATTGAAGATCCAGAGCGTCACCCTGGCCAGCTTCGGACTCCAGAGCGGAGTTTTGGTTAGCCGCTGGGTGATGTAGAAGAACATCGCGATGAAACTGCCGATGCCCCAGCCGAAAATACCGGCATTGGTATGGATCGGCCGCAGACGGCCATAGGTCAGATAGGGTGCAGCGTTCAGCTGCGGCCAGGCAAGCTGCAGGGAAATCAGGATACCGACCAGAACGGCAACCGTCCCCCAGATGATGCTCCAGGTGATGAAACCTTTAACCGAATCATCCACATACCGCGTAGGTGCATTCATGCATCTTCTCCTTAGAGTAAATAGTAAAAAATATGGGTTGATTACATATAGAGGATGCCGTCAGATGCAGGAAGACAACGAGGAGAGTTTAGCATGAATAAGTTTTATTGCACGATTTTTTGAGATTTTCGCTGGGGGGGTACACCGGGAATGCGGGTAAAGGAAATGCGGTCATCCCCGTTTTCACAAGGATGACCGCATATATTCATGTATCAATAGGCTCCGGGGTCTCCCAAAACATCTTCTTCAGTTATTCTTGCCCGGAAGATTCGATATACCCATATTTTGTAGCATATGACAATCGGCACCATAATCAAAGCCACGGCGGTCATGATCTTCAAGGTAAGCAGACTTGACGAGGAATTGAAGATCGTGAGGTTTGAAGCCGCATCCAGATTGGACGGGAGCAGATTAGGGAACAGTCCGGCAACACCGGTAAACACCACAAACACGATCGTCAGACACGAAAAGATGAAGGCTTTTCCTGTTTCCTGCCTGCCGGCGAATACCTTCACCATAAGCAGGGAGACGACGGCAATGACCGGGATAACGAGGAGAACCGGCGCCTTGAAGAAGTTGGTGTAGAGCTTGGTGGCCGGCCACGTATACCCCAGAAATAGTACGGCGACAACCAGAAGCGCAGGCCATAATTTGTTGGCCATGGCGGTCGCACGGGCCCTCAGGTCCCCGACTGTTTTGAGTGAGATATACAGCGAACCATGAACCGCAAAGAGCAGGACAAACAGAACGCCGGTGACCAGGCCGTACGGGTTCAACAGACCTATAAGCGATCCTTCATAGCTGAACTGCAGCGTGGTAAAGTCGTTGCGCATCGGGATGCCGCGGAAGATATTGCCGAATGCCACCCCGAACAGCAGTGCGGGAAGGAAACTGGATACCAGGATTGCCTTGTCCCACATTCCCTTCCAGGCAGCTCCATCAAGTTTGCCGCGGAACTCGAAGGAGACGCCCCGCACGATCAGGGAGAAGAGGAGCAGAATCAGAGCAGAATAGAGATTGCTGAACATGAGGGCATATGTCGTCGGAAATGCGGCAAATGTGGCTCCGCCGGCGGTAAGCAGCCAGACCTCATTGCCGTCCCATACCGGACCCACCGCGTTGATCAGAATACGCTTCTCCGTATCGTTTTTTGCTATAAATGCGGACAGGAAACCGGTCCCGAGCACAAAGCCGTCGAGCATGAAATAGACAGCCCAGAGCACGCTCCACAATACAAACCAGGTAATCTGGAATACTGAAATATCCATGGATCATGCCCTCCCTTTCATGTCGAGTATGTTTGATACATCCATGTCCGGGCCCTTCTTGGCGTATTTCACCAGCAGGAAGATATCGATCGCACCTAAAAATCCGTACAAAACGGTGAAGCCGAGGAGCGACAGCGCAACCTGGGTGGCGGTGACCGATTTCGAAACCGCATCGGCTGTTTTCATGACCCCGTAGACGATCCATGGTTGACGCCCCAGCTCCGCCACAACCCAGCCGAATTGCTGGGCCAGATACGGGGCGGGGATCGCCAGAACCATAATCCAGAGAAAAGTCCGCATATCGATAAAATTTTCCTTCCGGGAAAGAATGATCCCGGCCAGACTTGCAAATATCATGAACGTGCCAATCCCGACCATCAGGCGGAAACTCAGGAACGTGGGGGTAACCGGGGGGCGCATCTCTTTCGGGAACTCTTTAAGGCCTTTTATTTCACCGCTGGTATCGTGAAAAGCCATAAAACTCAACATGCCGGGGATGGTGAAGGATTCAAAGGTGTTGCACTCCCCTTTTGGATCAGGAATCAGGAACAGGCACATACCTGCATTCTTTTTTGTTTCCCAGATCGATTCCATCGCGGCAAACTTGGACGGTTGCACTTTGGCAATTTCAACCGCGTGAAAATCGCCGGTCATCCCGACAAGAATCGATGCCACAAAGGCCCACACCGCTGCCATCCTGAAGGAGCGTTTAAAAAAGTCGATCTCGTTGGCTCGCAGCAGGTGCCAGGCGGAGACCCCCATGATCACGAAGGCGGCAAGGGCATAACCTGACATCAGCGTGTGTGAGAACTTTATCCAGCCGTAGGGATTGGTAAGAACGGCGATGAAATCAGTCATCTCCGCTCTGCCGTTGCGAATAGCGAAACCTACCGGTTTCTGCATCCAGGCATTGGCAAGGAGAATAAACAGGGCGGAGAGATTGGTGGCAATCGCGGCAAGCCAGATGGAAGCCGCATGGGCCTTTTTGGAGATCTTTTTCCAGCCGAAGATCCATACGCCGATGAAAACGGATTCGAGGAAGAAGGTGACCGTTGCCTCGATTGCCAGCGGCGCGCCGAATATATCCCCGACATAGCGAGAATATTCGGCCCAGTTGAGCCCGAACTGAAACTCCATGGTAATGCCGGTAACAACCCCCAGGGCAAAGTTTATCAGAAACAGCTTGCCCCAGAACTTGGTCATCCGCAACCACGTCTCGTCCCCGGTAGTTACGTACTTTGTTTCCATCCACGCGGTCATTATCGACAAACCGAGCGTGAGCGGAACAAAAATCCAATGAAACATGCAGGTTGCCGCAAACTGAAGCTGACTGAGCGTAACTACATCCATACGTCCCCCCTTGTAATGATCACTACTCTGTTAAACAGATCAAATCATCCGCAACAAGATCTTTTTTATCTTTAATCCAGCACAAAACGAATGTCAACATAAAACAAAGTGAATGTTCAAATTTATTCTCAGGGATGGCGCAGATGGAAGACCGAGCCACCCAGTTCCAGACAGGCGGGACGATGACTGATAACCAGCATGGTCGTACCTCTCCCGTCTGTCCGTCTTTTGAGGTTGGCCACCACGCGGCGTTCTGTTGCGGCATCCAGCCCTTCTGTCGGTTCATCCAGCAGCAGAACAGGCGCATCTTTGAGCAAAGCCCGTGCAAGAGCGATGCGGCGCGCCTCTCCTCCGGAAACCGCGGAGCCGTTGACCCCCACGTGCGTCTCCAAACCGAGTGGCAGCTCCGCCACCCACGTATCGAGACAGCTGTCCCTGAGGGCACGCTCAAGTTGATCCTCGTCTGCCGCGGGATTCCCCAGCATGATATTATCCCTGATGGTGCCGTTGAACAGGTGGGGTCGTTGCGGCACGGCGGCGATCATGCCGATCAGCGCATCCTTCGACAGGGCACTGATTTCGGTCCCGCCGACGGTTATGCTCCCTTCATAGGTACGGAAGCGGAGCAATGTTTCAATCAGCAGGCTTTTGCCGATGCCGCTGGCGCCGATTACGACAAGGCTGCCGCCGTCAGGCACCGACAGGGAGACGTTTTTCAAAACCGGCATTCCAGCCTGGTACGATAAGGAGACGCCGCTGAAACAGATCCCGTTACCGGTCGACACGTCACCCGGCACAGGAGGGTCCGGCACCGGAACCGGTGCATCGGCCAGTTCGAAGATGCGTGAAGCCGACTCGCGTGCGGCAGGGAGGAGGTGCAGAGCGGAAGGGAGCTGCCCGGCGGCCTCAAAGAGCGCTGCGGAAAAAAGCAGCAGCATGACCAGATTGGGGCCGGGTATCTGGTGGGAGGCCACCTGCATGCCGGCGGTCAACAGTACCGCAGCAACGGCAGAACCGGCACAAAGCGCCATGCCGCCGAGAGATGCGCCGTTAATGCAGGCGAGACGTTCCTGCTCCACGACCAGCTCTGCCGACAGAGCATCAACGGCAGCAGCCTGACGGTCCACCGCTCCCAGCAGGATCAGCTCCTCGATTCCCTGAAGTCCTTCGGTCACCTTGCTGCGCAGATCGGCGGACAACTGTGCCGATCTTCTGCCAGGTTGTTCCGAAAGGCGGCGAACCAGCAACGGCAGACCGATCCCGGCAGATAGCAGAAAAATCAGCATCACGGCGGCAGACGGGGGACTGAAGCAGACGAGAAAGACTAGACCGGCCAGAATAGAGATCGCCCCTACCGCCAGCGGTGCAACTATTTTCAGATAAAGCGTTTCCAGTGCATCCACATCGGCCCGCAACCTGCCGGCCACATCGCCAGCCGCATAGCGCTCCAGACAGGCGGGGGCCAACGGTGCGAATCGCTTGAACAGCCAGACCCGCAGTTCCGCAAGAATCCTGAAGGTCGCCTCGTGCGTTACCAGCCTCTCTGCATAGCGCCCCACGGTTCTTGCAATTGCAAGAAAACGGATAGAGACGGAAGGGAGGAAATAATTGAAAGCCGCCCCGCTACTGCCGGAAACGGCCATTGAGGCGATGAACCAGCCAGAGACGGCCATCAGCAGGGTATTTGTAATTATGACCGTCACACCGAGCAGGATTCCGGCAGCCATCCAGAGCCACCGACTCCTGGCTATGGTCAGAAAGCGCACGATCCAACTCACGCCTGTACCCCGCACGAAGCCAGGAATAGTGATGCAGGAACAACTCGTTCAATGCGGCCGTCGATCATTTCCGCCACTCTTTCGACACGCGACAGGGTCTGTTCACGATGGCTGATCACCAGGACCGTCCGACCCTGAGCCAGCCTTACCAGAGCCTCGCCCACCAGCCGCTCGTTTTCGGCATCAAGCCCGGCTGTCGGCTCGTCCAGCACTACGAGGGTCGCCCGACACAAATACGCCCTGGCAAGAGCCAGACGCTTCAGTTCCCCCCCGGACAGTCCGGCACCGCGATCTCCCAGGACAGTGTCAAGTCCGAGGGGCAGGCGGCTGATGAATTGGCGGGCAGAGGCGGCTTCAAGGGCGGAATCTATTTCATGCTGCTCGGCGTCCGGCCGCCCCAGAAGAATATTTTCACGCACCGTTCCGGATGTAAAGTAGGGGGTTTGCGGCACCCAGGCAAGCCTGGACCTCCAGGAATCGGGGGCAAGTGTCGTCAGGTCACGGCCATTGATAAGAATTCGCCCTGATTCGGGTCTGGCCAATCCGGCCAGTAGCCGTGCCAGGGTGGTCTTTCCCGCCCCGCTTTCGCCGGCCAGCGCCGTCATGC
>JBAQPK010000667.1:0-5575 GCA_049305715.1 Desulfuromonadaceae bacterium
ATGGCGAATAGAGCATCATACGTGACAAGTGCCCTTAAAGTCAAATGAATTGGGCTGTCGCGCAGGTATGATACGTGGGGCAACCAACAGGTGGGAATGTGGAATTTTCAGCGTGTGCGGCGCAAGCTCCGCGATTAATTGAAGCTGATTGTATGTGCCTGATATTCTCCCCTGAACAGATTGCAAGCATGGGAAGAAGTGAAATCCGGATGTTTATCGCCGGTGACCAATGAAAACAAGGACTACACAAAGCCGGCACCAGTACAATTTCGTGTCCTCTGCCGGCAGCCGGATCCGGTGTTCACGGCAGTGTGTAATCCCGACTCAGTTTATTATTGTTACCATTCCGGCACCAGTGTCTGATCTGTTATGAATTTACGAATAGAATTCATGCTATCTAAAGACAAATCAAGAAACTGGAGCCCCATCCCGACCGGGAGGTTTTTATTAATCAGCGACTCGGGATGATTTATCCAGGCAACCCTCGCTGAACATTTTATGATTTTATCATCATCGGGTAATACGAATTCTATATTTAACTGCGTATCGACCGGCAAGATGTCAGTAGACACGATAAAAAATCCGCCCGTGCTCAAATTGACCGTATAATTAGAGAGGTACTTTTCGGGATCCGTGCATGTTTTGCATTGGATATGCAGACGAGCCAGAGCCCTGGGTGATTTTCTGAAAGGGATGTCCAGATATTTTCTAACCATTGACAGAAATAAAAAACGATTTATCGGCTTCGGAATAATATCATCGCACCCGGCTTGCCAGCAGCGTTCAAAATCGCTGTCAATGCCACCCTGCGTTACCATAACAACCGGTATATGCCGCAGGGCATCATGCGATTTTATCAAGTGACAACATTCATCACCATTCATGACAGGCATATACAGGTCCATAAAAATCATATCAGGATTATTTTTAATCATCATTTCAAGGGCTTCTTCACCGTTACGTGCCTGTAGTATCTCAAATTCATCCCGGTCGAAAAATCCCTTTTCCAGCTCAAGGAACAAGTTGACATCGTCGACGAGCAGTATCTTTTTAATGTCCATGAATTTCTCCAATTATCTCTTAACCTTGCCAGTTCGCAAACGACAGGACTTTTTTGTATGTGCGGCTCCCACCGGAATTACGCGCGAAAGCAGAGTGTGTTTTATACAGCATTTTCAATACGTAATCAAATACTACTGTTACATATATTAAATACTCGCGCATTTCGTCGTACGGATAATGTCTTAACGATACAGATGAAACGCAAGGGTATTTCTCGCTGATATTTCCCACATATTGACACGCAATGGACTCTGGAAGTATTGTCGAATAGCGACAGATACGCCGCTCGGGGAGTGATAACGCAGATGATTATTGATTGGAACGACATAGGCACAGTACTTCTGGATATGGATGGCACGATCCTTGACCGCCATTTTGACGACCACTTCTGGCTGGAGCATGTTCCACTGCACTGGAGTCAGCGCAATCATACGACGCTTGACTATGCCAAGGAACACCTGTACAGCCTGTTCCGCAGTCAGGAAAACACGCTCAACTGGACCGACCTCGATTACTGGTCGGATCGCCTCAAACTCGACATTCCGGTTCTTAAACAGGAGATTGAACATCTGATCGCTGTCCACCCCTATGTTGTCGAATTTATGCTGTTTCTGAAACATGCCGGCAAAACGGTCTGGCTGGTCACCAATGCTCATTCGAAAACACTCGACCTGAAGATGAAAACCACTCGTATTGGGCCATATTTTGACGGTATTATTTCCGCCCACCAGGTGGGGCTACCGAAGGAAGATGCCCGTTTCTGGGGGGAATTGCAGAAATTTATCTCGTACGATCCGAAACGGACTCTGCTGGGTGAAGACAGCGAGACCAACCTGACAACCGCGGAAAACTATTCGATTCGCTACCTTATCTATATCAGCCGCTACAGCTCAAAGGTTGAACCGCGCCAGTCTGATCGTTTCCCGACGATTGACTACTTCAACAAACTTATCCCGGAAAAAGGGAGCAGCTGCATAACTATCCTAAAATAAATAACCGGCAACTGGTACGTACGACATCAGTTGCCGGTTATTTTTTTAACGCATTTGAAATTATGTTCTTACATTCTTCGCAGTATTGTCCTGAACTTTTCAAGTTTCGCGGCGCCCTCCTCGATCAGGCGGATGAGGTCTTTACGGGCGCTTCCTGCCGCCTCCTTGCCGGTTTCAAGCAGATCATCGGTTTTCTCTCCGATTGCTTCAACCAGCTCCGAAACATTGGCGGCAAGATCTTCCACCACCTCATCAGCCTTGTTCCGGGCTTTTTTTGAGTAGCGGGAAATGTCTTTTCTTGTCCTGCTTCCCGATTGGGGGGCAAACAGCAGCGCCAGTCCGGCTCCGACAACTCCGCCAGCAAATATCAGCAAAGCGGCAGCGGCGACTTTCTTATCCTTGTCTTCCATAGTTGACCTCCTTTTGAATATGGTGACTCATATAATACCGCATCTCTAGTACATGACAAGCTCCATCCCACTTTATATTATTGTATAATCATGTTATATGTCTCCAGTATGAATTCTCAATTGAATGGCAAGGACGTTCACATGAAAAACAGTACCTACGATGTTCTGATAGTCGGCGGCGGTCCGGCCGGTCTTTCGACGGCTTATCTCTGCCATAAGTATGGCCTTTCCTATCTTGTTCTTGAATCGGGAAAAGCTATTTTTCAGGGGATAGCAAATACCTATCCCGAAGGGAAGCTGGTGTACGCATCAAAACCCAAAGATGCCCTCCAGCCTTTTATGGTTGATGAACTGCGGCCGCCGGACAAGCCGGTGACGGTTGAGAGTTATCTGCAGTACGTTCAGCATTTTGTCCAGCATGAAAACCTTCACGTACAAACTGAAGTGGATTTTGAAGACATCAAGGATGAACGTGATGCCTTGACCGTTATTACATCCAAAGGCAATTTCAAAGGAAAGAATGTTGTGCTGTCCTTCGGCAGCAATATTCCGCGTGAACTCTCCGTGTATGGTGATGCCAAAATGGTTGCCAAAAATGTCGATGACCCCGGCAAGTACGTCGGCATAAAAACCCTGGTGATCGGTGGCGGCAATACGGCGGCTGACGTAATCATCAATATCCTCAAGGCCAAGCGTGAGGCCGGAGACACCCATCCGGTCTACTGGGCGCACAAAGCCGAAACGTTTGACGTCAACAAGGAGACAGCTCAACGGCTGGGGGAAGAAATACTTCTGGGCGGAAATATCAGACTGTTACCCGGATCGATGCCTCGTATCGGTGAAGTCGATGACCAGGGGGTAGACCGTCTGGTCATCCGTATCAACATATTCGAGCAGGCTGATGGCATCGATCTTTACCATGCCTTAAGCTTCCCGATGCATAACGTCATCGCCTGTATCGGATCACAGGGACCGGTTCCTATCTTCGACAAACTGAAAATTCAGAGCATTGCCTGCACATCCGGTGTTTGCAAGATTGCTAAAGAGGGTGATCGCTTGGTGCTGCTCTCATCTGATTTTGAATCCACGCGAAAAGGGGTGTATGTCATCGGCGGAGCCATTTCCCCGTCCTACATGAAGATCAGCGAAGGTACGATTGCAGAGGAAAAACATCCGAATCTCATCTATACCGCCATCAATGATGCATATTATGTCGTCGAGGCCATCAGGGGAAAATGTGCCAAATAGTTTACACGGAGAGTGAGAAGGGTAAATCCGGAGGGTGCCATGAACGCTATATTGAAGGTAATTATACTGTCAGCAGCAGCGATTGCCATGACGGTCGCGATAACCGGGTGCGGAGACGATAGAGGAGATAATGTCCCTGCAGTAAAACTGACGGCATCAGCTGTCGTTTCAGATCTGACAAACGGTCACGGGCATAATGTTGAAATACCTTTTTCCGATATGGATCTTGCATCCGATCCGAATTTTACCGCTACTATCCCTTTCCAATACCGCAGCAGCGACAATACCGGCCACTCTCATGTTATCGCTCTTTCTAAATTGCAGATGATTGACCTCAACAACGGCATGCGGGTAACGCTGA
This sequence comes from Desulfuromonadaceae bacterium, assembly GCA_049305715.1. GTDB lineage: Bacteria > Desulfobacterota > Desulfuromonadia > Geobacterales > Pseudopelobacteraceae > JACRCG01. Next base: position 4,074 of record JBAQPK010000667.1, read on the forward strand.
CTTCATCGGTTCCTGACACTTCAACCTCCCATACTCATGTCTGGAACCTGCTGGGGGGCGGCATACTCTATGACAAGCATTGCTACAACTGCCACACCAATGACAAACGCGGGCACAATCCGATGAATGTTGTTTTCAATGCCGCTCAGACCAGCGCGGTGACGTTTCCAGCCGCCCAACCACTATCCACTTCTCCGGCAGCAACCCCTGATCCCGGCTTCATGCCTGTCCTGGAACTATCACTTGACGGAGTGTATCTTTACGATACGTATTGTGCCGGTTGCCACGGCCCACTTGCCAGCAGCACAAAATCGAACAGAACAGCCGCTCAGATAAAGCTGGGAATGGGAACCATGGGGCTGTCTGATGCCCAGATTCAGGCCATAGCAACAGCTTTAATAAAATAGGCCATTACATCAATTCATAAGAATCTGATATGCAGCGGTTTGCCAACCCGGTCACCGCTGCTTTTTTATTCAGGTTGCCTTGATTTTAGTGTACTCTGCACTTATTGTTTTATAGATAAGGCAGTTATATTAGAAACCTTATAATTATATATTTACACAAGGAGTTTCAACGAATGATGAAGCATGCACTCAAGATTTTTTCACTACTGGCCGCCATTATGTTTCTTTCCGTTACCGTGATGGAATTCGAAGCCCATGCCAGAGCGGGAGGAAGCCGGTCCATGGGGAGTAGCGGTTCACGCAGCTACTCCCGCCCCGCCAGCCCGACTTCACAACCTGCACCTTCGCGCACTCAGCAGGCAGCGCCCTCCCCTTCCCCCCAGCAGCCGGCAGGCGGCGGGTTTATGAGAAGCATGGCCGGCGGAATAGCTGGCGGATTGCTTGGCGGGATGCTGTTCAGGAGCCTCGGGTTCAGCGGCATGGGTGGCGGCATGGGCGGCGGGGGTATCGGTCTGTTTGAAATCATACTGCTTGCCGGTATCGGTTACCTGATTTATCGCTATATCAAGAAAAAAAGAGAAGGAAGTTCGGTAAACTCTTTTGAACCCGAGCAATACAGGGGGGGAAATGTAACTCCGATTACACAGGGAATCCAGAATCAGACCCCGGAATCAGGGGATATTGAAACCGGGCTGGCCCATATCCGTCAGTTTGACCCATCCTTCGACGAAAACCGTTATAACGACCTGGTCATGGATAACTTCTTCAAGATCCAGGGAGCCTGGATGAATCGCGATCTGACGCCGGTTCTGGGCATTCTGACTGATGAGATGCGGCGCATTTTTCAAGCGGATATTGACAGACTGATCAGGGACAAACAGATCAACCGCCTCGAAAACATTGCCGTTCGCAACGTTGACATCGTTGAAGCATGGCAGGAATCGGGGCAGGATTACATCAATACCCTGATTTATGCCAACCTGCTTGACTATACGACGGATGAAACCGGTTCCGTTTTGACCGGCAGCAAGAGCGACCCGGTCAAATTCGAGGAATATTGGACCTTCACCCGTCCGGTTGGCAACAACACCTGGA
>JBAQPK010000668.1:0-2467 GCA_049305715.1 Desulfuromonadaceae bacterium
GCCGTGTACAGTGCCCGCGGCGCCGCCTTCGGACTGCAGTTCGGCTACCAGCGGTATGGTGCCCCAGATGTTTTTCTCACCGGCGGCGCTCTTGGCATCGGATATCTCGCCCATCACTGACGACGGGGTGATTGGATAGATGGCGATGACTTCGTTGGTGGCGTGGGCCACGTGGGCGGCGGCGGTGTTGCCGTCGATTGTTACCATTTTTCTGCTCATGAACTGCCTCCTCTTTTTTGGATTACGTCAACGTATCTGTTGTGTGAGACATAACAGCGTCAGATTTGAGATGATAACAAGGCGGCGAAGAAGAGGCGACCGAGGCGTACCCACAAGGTACGTTGAGGTTGCCGATGATGAGCCAACGTAGTTAGCGCTCAAATATGGCACTGTTTTATAATTCGTTTCTGCCCTGAAGCGCCCACTGTACCGTCGCGGCATCGACAAACTCGATATCACTCCCGAGCGGGATACCGTGTGCGAGGCGGCTGATCCGGACACCGGTCGGCTTCAGTACCTTTGTCAGATAAAGCGCCGTTGCCTCGCCCTCTACCGTGAAATTTGTTGCGATCACCACTTCGTTGACCGCTCCGGATCCGACACGATCCAGAAGCTCCGTGATCCTGAGATTGGCCGGTCCGATTCCCGACAGCGGCGAGATGGCACCTTCCAGAACATGATATACGCCCTGATAGGCGTTGCTCCGCTCAAGGGCCATCAGATCCTGCGAGTTTTCAACGACGCAGATAATGCCGGCGTCGCGGTTGCCGGAGCAGATGAAACACGGATCGTTCTCCGTTATGGCAAAGCAGGTTGAGCATGGGCGTACCCGGTCACGAACCTCACAGAGCGATTCCGATAACGCTGTCAGATTCCGTGGCGATTTGAGAAGATGAAATGCCAGGCGGAGAGCGGTTCGCTCTCCGATGCCCGGCAACTTCTTCAATTCACCTACCAATCGCATCAATGAGGATGATTTTGTTAACATAAATTCCGGGACAAATAAAACATTTTTTTAGTATTATAGCGTGGTTAAAAAAGAAGCTCCCCCGCTCTGGGCGGGTCAAGCTTTGACCGAAAACCATGGGGGAGCATTAAAATCAAGAATCTGTGACCGAACCGATACAGCAGATGAAGGCACTGTATACACCGGCTACTATTAGCCGAACTAAAACATTTAGTCAAATTAAAATGTACATGCCGCCGGGAAATGCAAAAGGAAGCTGCAACTGGCTTGAATCGTTAAAAAAGTCCGGGTATGCTCATGCCGCCGGTGATTTTAGACATTTCATCTCCCATTTCGGCGTGAACCTTCTTCAGTGCCTCATTAGCAGCAGTAATGACAAGGTCCTGCAGCATTTCAACGTCATTCGGGTCGACCGCTTCTTTTTTTATTTCAAGTGAAATTATTTCATTTTTGCCGTTGACCATGATCGTTACGGCTCCGCCGCCGGACGTTGCCGTGGCAGTTTTCAGGCTGGCCTCTTCCTGCAGTCTGGCCATTTTCTGCTGAATCATCTGGGCCTGCTTCATGATATTTGCTAATCCCTTTGACATCTCGTCCCCCTCATTTTTTCGTAGTAAAGCCAGGAACTGCTAGATTTCCCGCACATCAGTAATGCTGCAGCCGAACACCCGCTCTGCCTCTTTGATCACCGGATGGTTTTCAACCTCCTGTTTCAGCTCTTTCAGGTGATGCTCGGCGTCACTCTTTTTTTTTTCAGCCAACGAGAGCGGCGCGTCGGCGAAGCCGGTTTCAATCGACTTAACCCGTATGACGGTATTTCCCCCTGCAAAGGTACAGGCCAACTCCTGCAGGTCGGCGATAAAATCGGCGTCCTGGGCAGCGGTCAGATAGTAGCTGCTTGCGGGAAAGCCGATTTCAATCAGGCCGCTCTCCTGCTTGAGCGGGCTGCCATGCTCCAGCACCGATCCCAGCTGACGATCCTTCCCGTTGACAAAGGACACGAAACGTCCCCAGTCACCCGGTTCTCCGGCAGATTCAGGTGGTGGAGCGGGGGTGGAGGCCGGCGGTGCCGGGCGGGAGGGTGCTGTGACGTGTGGCTCCCCGTACTGGGGCGCCGGCGCGGAGACGGCTCCGGCGGCTTCCCATGGGAGCGCCGGCGTATGGACCGCTGCCGTTTCCAGCGCCTTAATCTTTTCAATCAACTCCTGAATCGGCACCAGCGGAGCCAGCAGCGCGGCTTTCAGCAGCGCCATCTCCACAATCAGGCGGGGGAAGCTGGCGTACGCCATTTCAGATTCGGCCTTGATAAACAGCGTCAGGCGGCGCTGAATGTCAAGTGCCGTCACATGGAGTGACTGTTTCTGCAGCTCATCAAGTTCTGCCGCAGTTATATCGAGAATCTCTTCCGGTTTTTTTACCGAGCGGATCACCAGCAGATTGCGGAAGTGTTCGATCAGTTCCTGGCTGAACTGCCGCATGTTGTAGCCGACCAGATCAACC
>JBAQPK010000669.1:0-7591 GCA_049305715.1 Desulfuromonadaceae bacterium
GTTCTGTATGGCCGTGAGAGCAAGACCGTGCAGGGTGTCGCACCGGATCCGCGGGCCAGGGAATTTAAGCTGAAAATACGCGAGCCGGACTAAAATAGCTGAACCGGTGATATGCATTGATATTCCCGCAAAACTGACGGTAAAATTACTCTATGAGAAACGTGAGGACACACCCAATGAAAAATGGAACGAAAGTACTTTTGGCGGCAGCCGCGATCGGCGCGTTATGCCTTGTCGGTTGCGCATCAACCATGGAATACGGTGATGCCGGTTCTGCCAAGCCGATCTCGACCGAATTCGGTTCATCCGATCTGCAGCAGATCGCCGAAACGATGGTCGATTCAATGATTACCTTTCCACCGATGGTTGAAATGACCTCTGCGCGGCGACCGGTCGTGAGTGTTGACAAGGTCAAGAACAAGACGATGCAGCATATCGACACCGAATCGATTACCGACTCGATCCGGGCCAAGCTGATCCGTTCCGGCAAGTTCCGCTTTATTGACCGCAGCACCGATGCCCAGACGATTGAAGAGCTCAAGACCCAGCAGGACAGCGGCCTGGTTGACAAAAAGAGCGCCGTCAATTTCGGCCAGCAAATCGGCGCCGAATTCCTGTTGACCGCCAACTTTTCCGAGATCAGACAGAAGTCCGGCAGCACAACCGATGTGTACTACAAGTTCACGATGTCGCTCAAAAACCTGAAAACCGGTATTCTGGAATGGTCCGATGAAAAAGAAATCCGCAAGGTGTTCAAGCGCGGCACTTTTGGAGGGTAACGCCATGAAAAAACTGCTCCTGTTGATCCCCGTGGCACTGTTCCTGGTGGCATGTTCCGCGGCGAAACCGAATTTTGTCTTCCTGGAAAAAACGGCCGTAGACCAGAACACCGGCCTTACCTGGGCCAAAAACGCCAATATGCCCGGTCGTCAGCTTGTCTGGCGCGGTGACGACAATGTCTACGAATACATGAAACGCCTCAATGAGACCAACTATGCCGGTTATGCCGATTGGCGGGTCCCCTCCAAAGAGGAGATGGGTAAGCTGGTCGAGTATGCCAAGTCGCTGGGGTATGACCAGTCAAAAATGGATACCTGGCCCTACCAGAAGCTGCGTCAGCTCGGTTTCATCGACGTGCGGGACTATGAATACTGGACATCCACCCGCCAGTCACCGACCGAAATATGGACCGCCGACCTGTCGAGCGGCAAGGTCTCTCCGAAACAGGAAGCAAAACCGTACTATCTCTGGCCCGTTCGCGGGAACAGCACACGCTGAATCACTGCAGGTTTGTTGTGGTTGGCAGGATAACCTGCTCCACACAGTTCCCCCTTCATATAAACGCTGAAGAGTCCTTTCTCCCGGACTCTTCAGCATTTATGACAACCCGAAGCCATATGTACCCCCCTAGTTTTCATAACTCCTCACTCGAAAATTCCCTTGTTCAACTGTATGTACCCGTGATGCCAGGATGGACATGTATCATTCGCTGATTCGGGATTCCGGCCGATTCCGCCATAAATTTTACAGGGTCACGTTGACAACTGGCAAACGGGAAGTACAATTCATTATTAAATTGTTGTTATAAACGCCCTGCATAGTATCCGTTCCATCCCCCTGACATCCTGATCCGGAGATTATATGCAGCGAGGAGACAGCCATGGCCGTTCGTATGGAAGGCATGAAGGCTCATCTGGAAGGCGACTGGACCATCTCCGGGGTGGAAGAAAACATTAATTCGTTAATGCTCTCCCTGGTACAGATTGAAGCCGGCGGCTCGAATCATCTCAGCGTAGACTGCGGACAGCTTACAAATGCCGACAGCTGTGGCTTGCAGCTTCTCAAAGTCTGGTTGCTGTGCGCCAGACTCCGGGGAGTGGAGCCGAAGCTGGTAAATATTACGGAACAGATGCAGCTGGCGATTCAGCAATTCGGCCTTGACGGATTGACTGTTTCCGGTCCGGGTCGCCCTGTTAGTCAAATACGGGATTCGGGTCCTGCACAATGAAGATACCGAACATGCGTAACAGATATTATCTGCCGCTGACAACAGCCGTGCTGGGGATGGTGTCGGCTGTCGCCGTTGCCGCTTCAGGCGGTTTGCTCGGGGTGGAACTGGGCGTCAATGCCGGTAGAGAAAAAATCGTGACGGCGAAGTTTTCCGACGTATTCGATGTTGTCCACGAACTGCGGGTGGGATTCGCCGCTGACCATGGGGTCGCAAATCCGGCGGAGCTTGTGGCGGCGGTCAGGCATAGTCCGATGGCAAACCTGCTGATCAGTGTCGCGATTGAAGAAAGCGGAGGCGATCCGGTCGCAGTAGGCGCGGCCGGGGAGCAGGGGGCCTGGCAGGTGAAAGCCGTAGACTGGGGGGCCGTGCCGGGAGATTTACATGGGCAGGCAGGCCAGGCCGAAAGAATAATTCGTGCCCTCCTGAACAGCACCAAGGGGAACAAAAAAGAGGCGCTGGCACGGTATAACGGGGGTACAGAGCCGCCCGGAAAGAGCTACCGGTATGCGGAGCGAGTACTGAAGCGGGCTGGATATCTACAGGTTGCAACCAACTTCCTTTCGCCGGAAATATCAAAATAACGGCGGATTTGATTTCTGGGATGCCGGCCCGACCTGGCCCCCCGCGGTTCCCTCTGCTTCTGAAGTTTCGACATCACCAACACCGACAGGCTGCCGAGAGGGAACAAGCTATTTCCCGGCCTCATCTTGCACTCTCTTTTGGGCAAGAGCAGCGTCCAGGTTGTCATGCGCATTCGCGTAATTCGGATTTATCCGGAGCGCCTCCTGGAATTCCTGGATCGCGGCATCCAGGTTTCCCCTGGTGGCATGCACCGCTCCCAGGTTGTTGTGCGCATTGGCGATATCAGGATTTATTCGAAGAGCCTCCCGGTATTCCTGGATCGCGGCATCCAGATCCCCTTTAGTGGCAAGTGCGGCGCCCAGGTTGTTATGCGCATTCGCATTAGTATGATTTATGCGAAGCGCTTCCCGGTATTCCTGGATCGCTGCATCCAGGTCCCCTTTGCCGGCCAGAGCGAGTCCCAGATTGTAATGCGCATTTATGTTATCGGGATTTATCCGAAGTGCCTGCCGGTATTCCTGGATCGCCGCATTAAGGTCCCCCCTGGTTTGAAGAGCAAGGGCCAGATTGTAATGCGAATTCCTGCTATTTGGAGCTATGCGAAGCGACTCCCGGTATTCCCGGATCGCCGCGTCCAGGTCCCCCTTTGCTTGAAGAGCCAGTCCCTGATTGTAATTGATGCCGGGGTTGTCGGTCGTGATTTGAAGGGTATGCCGGTAAAGGGAAATGTTGTCCCGCCAGTAGCCGAGCTGGTGCCGGGTTAATGCGGCTGATGCGGTTATTACCGTACCGGCAAGCAGGGCGAGGATGACCTGCCGGTATCGCAACCCCCTTGCCAGGTCCGGAACTCCCCAGGCGGCGATGATGAAAAGTCCTGTCAAGGGGATGTACGAGTAGCGGTCCGCCATTGCCTGACCTCCCACCTGAATCAGGCCGATGACCGGCACGAGGGTGATGAGGAACCAGAACCATCCCGCCGCAACGTAGGGGTGGCTCCTTCCGGCATTAACCGCCGCCGCGGATACGAGGAGCATGATGAACAGTGAACCGGTAACCTGCCAGGACGGGATCGACGGAGGGAACGGGTATAACACGGCTAAGTCATGGGGCCAGAGTGTTTTGCCGATGTACTTTACATACGCAATCAGGGCATTTTCACTGCGGAGCCGGAAAGATATCTCGGAGAGGCCCTGAACAGCCCCCCCCTTATGCTGGGCATGGATGGTAATGAGAGCTGAAAATAGTGAACAGGCAAAAAACGGAATCTTTTCCTTTACAAGGGGCAATAGCGAACTTAAAAGTTGCCGCGCCCCAGGTTTCTCCCCATCCCGATAACGGTCGAGCGGCCAGTAATCGAGCAGCAGCATGACAACGGGAAGGGTGACGAGCATCGGCTTGGACATCAGGCCGAGCACGAAGGCACAGAGAGCGGCAATATAGAGTGACATTTTCCGTTTCGCCACATATGAGGCATAGAAGAGAAGTGTGAGAAACCAGAAAAACGCACTGAGGACATCTTTACGTTCCGCTACCCAGGCAACAGACTCCACATGCAGGGGATGAAGCGCGAACAGAGCGGCGACGAACAGGCTTTGCCAAAGCCCGTCAGTCAATCGGAATAAAAAGAAAAAGACAAGCAGTGCTGTGAATGTGTGGATTGCGACGTTTGTGAGGTGATGCCCGCGAGGATTCATGCCGTACAGCTGGACGTCAGCCATGTGCGATAGCCAGGTAACCGGGTGCCAGTTTGCCGCATCAACGGAAGTAACGGCCCACATAATATTTGGAACAGTTAGGCCGCTCGCTACATGGGGGTTGTTCGTAATGTAGGTATAATCATCGAAATTGAGGAACTCGTGATTTCCGACCTGCATATATACGATCAGGATAATTACAACCAGTGCAATGGAAAGAAAAGCTGCAGTGCCTGTCCTGCTGCATTTCATAATTCCTCAAACCTCACAGCTTGTCGATAAATGCCGCGATCGCTTCATGAACTTTTTCCGACCCCTCTCCGGCAAGGATTCCATGGCGATTCAAGTCGAAGGACAGATACTGTTTCTGTTCCGCTCCGATGCAATTGTACAGGAGCGCTGTGCCTTCAGGATTGACGACCGGATCTGCTTGTGCCTGCGCGATCAGGGTCGGCACCTTCACGGCTGCCAAACGCGGTTCAAGATCTTCCATGAAATGCTCCAGTTCCGCCAGTGCCGCCACCGGAATCCGCGAATAGTTGATCAGCGGCCGTTCCGGGACGATATCAACATATTCTTTTGTCACCCCGTGCAGGTGTATCGTGTCCATGATCCTGTTCCAGGTTGTGACGGCGGGCGCGAATCGTGAAGAGATGTCCTGCAGATGAAAGGGGGGGGAAATCGCAAAAACTCCGGCCAGCCCGGTAATCCGGGTGGCGCCGTCCAGCGCCAGGCCGCCCCCGAAAGAAAAACCGCCGATCACGACCCGGGTGCAGATAGCGCTCATCACGGCATAGCCGATATCCACCGCCTCGATCCAGTCGTTTCCGGTGCGTGTGGCAAGGTCTTCAGGGGAGGTCCCATGCCCGCGGAGGCGGACACAGTAGACCCAGTAGCCTCTGTCGTGCAGATAGTCGGCAAGTTCACGCAGCTCGCGGGGTGCCGCCAGAAAACCGTGCACCAGCACTATTCCGAGTCGCCGCGACCTCCCCTTCAGCAGAAACGGTTCGCCGGCAGCCCGCTCCTTGGACTCGTCCGGGCGATGGAATCGTGAATAATCGGCTTCAAACTGGTCGGCCGCCTGCCGCTGAAGAACATCAACGACCCGTTGCCGGACCAGCATTTCCGGTAGCCACGCCAGCACGCGCACCCGGCGTTTAAGGCATGAGAGCGACTGCACTTCATTTGCCGCGACAGCGAGTGGATTTTCGACTCGTATCCGGTGAAATTCGCGGCCGGCAGACAAGCTGGCGCTGTTTCTGAACAGAACCCCCTTTTCGCAGCGGACAACACCGGTTTCACGGGCCAGCTCCAGGAAGTCACGGTATTTATGATACCGGTCGTCGGTCAGCAGGGCAACCTGGCCAATCTCAAGGCTCTGGTGGCATAGTACCGGTGTATTGTCGGGAACCAGGTCGGTCAGCAGAAAAACGCGCCGCCTGAAATCCTCCTCGGAGATTTTGTTAAAGGGGAACGCCCGTAGCAGCGATGCGAAAAGATGATCGTGATTGATCGTCGTCATACCGTAAATATCGGACATGAAGCGGTTCATCAGTGCCGCTGCTTCCTGGCGCATCGCCGGCAGGGACGGGAGCTGGTCATCAAAGTCGATCTGCCGCAGGGAGTACATGTCCTGTCTGATACGGGATGAGGTGAGATACTCCGAAACCGGGATCGCCTGACCAAAGCGGATGTCGATATCAACCCCCTCGAAGAACATGGTCCCCTCGGTCAACAGTTCCTCCCGGAGCCGGTCCGAAATGTTATGGGCAAAACGATCGGCCAGCGTACTCAGCACGTTCTCCCGTGCCCGAAGCGGATAATAGGTCAGGTTGATCGGGACGATCCATGTCGTTTCAGTCAGAACCGGCATCATATCTTCAATCTGAAACATGTTCATCAGACGTTCTGCTTCCGCAGGGTTTTCTGTCAGCAGGTAATTCAGCCGCTTTCGGTAAAATTCGGTTCGCATCGCCAGATTTGCAGCCCCGGTATGGGCATGGCGCAACTTGCCCCGGTGCAGGCCGAAAATCGAAGGTCTGGTGACGGTTTCCTTGTCCTTGACCATCTGTCCTTCCGGAAAAATGATCCAATTGGTTTCGCCGGTCAGAAGGGTTTTAACGATCAGGCGGTCCCGGTCGGGATTCCTGGTCGAAACCGCCGCGAATTTTGCCAGGAAGCCGCTCAGGGGGCTGTCAAAAAAGGCTTGATCGGCCAGCGACCAGACCGGTACCTGTGTGTGGGTATAGATGTAGTAGGGGAGCAGGAGTGTTTCGATGCGGGTGAAATGGTTGACGACAAAGATGATAGAGCCGGAGGGAATCGATTCCTGACCGTGGGTCCTGACCTTTATTTTGGATAAGCTCTGCATGAGAGCGATCATCTGGCCTGTGGCAAGATACGCGGAATACTTCATGTCGGTCCTTTCTTCACGGCGTTTGGGGCCGGAAGGTACTGCATTGACGTCGCGTTAAAAATTTCCAGCTGCCGGGACTGCCAGGAGTGGTCGCGGCCAAGCTCGGTTGCCATCAGGCGGGCCACCCGGGGGGCCATCTCACGGCTGGCTTCGGCGTCCAGAAGCAGTGCCCTGGTGCGCCGGGCAAGCAGATCTTCCACGCTCCTTCCCCATTCGTAGCGCACCCCCCAGACGATCTCGCCGGCGGTATAGGGGAGGCGGGGGTGCAGACGCTCTTTCCAGGCGGGATGTTCGTTCGCCAGCTGTTCAATCAGCCCGCGATCGGAACCATAACCGGCTAATGATTCCGTCGGGGATGCCGATGGCTCCCACCCGTGAAGGCGCAGTGAATGGGTGGCCGACGGGCGTGAATCAAGTCCTCCCTCCCTGCCGGCAGCATCAACGGCTGCAACAGCCATGCTGCGATAGGTGGTCCACTTGCCGCCGGTAATCGTCACAAGCCCCGACCCGGAAACGGACAGCAGGTGTTCACGGCTCAGTTGTGACGTTTTCTGACTTATATCTCCTGCGACCAGCGGTCTGAGCCCCGCAAAAATGCTGAGAATGTCGGAGCGGGCCGGTTGGCGTTCGAGGGCGCGCCCCGCATGGGCAAGCAGAAAATCGATCTCATCGGGCAGCGGTACCGGTTCAGGCGTAACCGTGCCAATGGGGGTGTCTGTCGTTCCGATAATAACACGATCGTCCCACGGAATCGCGAAAAAGACCCTGCCGTCGTCGGTGCGGGGAACCATGATGGCACAGTTGCCGGGGAGGAACGCACGGTCAAGAACCAGGTGCGATCCCTGGCTCAGGGTGATCAGGGGAGAACAGGACGGTTCGTCCATACGC
>JBAQPK010000670.1:0-3000 GCA_049305715.1 Desulfuromonadaceae bacterium
CAGCAATGCCAGTGGCGTCAGGAACAGCAGCACGAGTGTGTCAAGCAGGCCGGTTCGCCTGCCGGTGGCAAGCCCCCTCCAGTATGTTTGATACGATTTGTTCATAAATATCCGGTTATGATTTCCATGTGACGCCCTGTTGCCCCGCCGTTATCACGCATCAGCTTCAGGCCGTTCTGTCCCAGGACTCCTCGCAGCTCAGCACTCGTAATCAAGGCACGCCATGACACCGCCAACTCTTCAGGAGTATGTACCTGGACACCGGCACCGTACCGCAGAACCAGTGCCTCGATCTCCCGGAAATTGGCCATATGAGGACCAAACACAGTCGGCACTCCCACTGACGCCGGTTCCAGGAGGTTATGGCCGCCGAGCGGCACCAGGCTTCCGCCGACAAACGCAATATCAGCCAGCGCATACAGATTCATCATCTCGCCGACGGTATCTACCAGCAACACTTCTCCACAGTGCAGCAGACGGTCAGCGGAAAGGGTTGTACGTCTACAGTACCGGACACCGGCATCCTCAAGCAGTGCGGCAATTTCACTCGTACGTTCCGGGTGCCGGGGCACGAGAACGAGGAACAGATTGCCGATTTCTGCGGACAGTTCCTTATACGCCGAAACGATATACTGCTCTTCGCCGTTGCGGGTGCTTCCGGCAGTCAGTACACAGCTCTCCCTGGGGATTGAATACTGGGCCCGCAGTCGTTCCCGTTCCTCACCGCTCACCTGATGAGAGGGGATGTCATTTTTGAGGTTGCCGGTGACTATGGTCGTTTCCGGATCAGCGCCGATAGCGGTTATGCGCAGGCGGCCGGTTTCCGACTGCATGCAGACCGCCGAAAAGCAGTGCAGGGCGGGGCGGAAAAACCAGCTGAATTGCAGATACCGCCGGAATGAACGGTCCGAGATGCGGCCGTTGGCGAGAAGGAGTGGAATATTCCTTCTCGCGGCTTCGCGGCTAAAGTTGGGCCAGATCTCGGTCTCCATGATGATGATGACGCGTGGCTCGACAGAACGTAGCATTGCACGCACCGAAGGAAGAAAGTCAAAGGGGAAGTAGAGGCAGAGGTCAATTTCGGCAAATCCCGCGGCGGTCGATTTCCCGGTTTCAGTCGTATTTGACACAACAATGGCATGATCAGGGTAGCGGCTGCGGAGAGCTTTGAGAAGGGGTCTTGCAGCGGCTACCTCACCAACCGAAACGGCGTGGAGCCAGATGACCGGACGCCCCACTATTTTTGCCAGGTGGCTCTGAGGAACAAAACCGAACCGTTCTGCGATAGCCAATGGCCATCCGAGTCTGATGGATCGGTAGATATTGAACAGGAACAGCGGAACCAGCAGAAAGACGGAGAGTATGTTGTAGGCGAGAAAGAACATGGTTCAGCTATTCTGCTGCCGAAGGTGCTTCGTCACGGTGGAGTCGCAGCAGGTAATAGAGCGTAACCGCAGTCAGATGAATTATACCCCACGCCCAGAGAGTGTCGCTCAGGAAGTGTGCTCCCTGGGCAATCCGTGCAATACTCATCATCAGGCCAAAACTGATTCCCCCGATAAGCCAAAGACGGGCAATTCGCTGATTCCTGCGTCGATATATGAAAAAGGGTGCTGTCAGGTAAAATGCTCCGGAAGAGTGTCCTGAAGGGAACGCCCGCCCGCCGTGAGCAATACCCTTCTGCCAGGGGTGCAGGAATTCTTTTGTGCCGCCAAACTGGAGAATATCCCGTGGCCGCGGGCGCCCCCAGTGCTCTTTGAATACAGTGTTGACTATCAATACCGGCCCCAGTGCCAGCAGGATCACCAGGAAAAGCCCCGGCCGAACCCAGTGGCGTCTATTTTGGTATAGAAGCCCGAGAAAGGCGGCAAACAGTCCGCATGCCGCCATAAAAAGCGCCGGAAATCGATCCACTTTATACAGTAAAGACCACGGTAGCAATTCTCCGACCGGCCATTTACCGCCGATATAGAAGAGCGCCGACAGTTTAAGATCGGCGCCGGTGGCAGTTATCGCGATGGTAGCCAGAATGAGGAACGCGACAGGAAGGGCAAAATCTCGCACTTTAGCGCGTTTGAAGTTGTTTTCTGCGCTTCCCCGGCAGGAAATAACGTCATTAACGCACCCGCCGTTTTTATCGGGATTGGGCTTCATACCGGTTCTCCGGCCCGTTTCCAGCGGCGATGGACCCAGTACCAGTCCGCCGGATGGGCGCAGACAAACTCTTCAAGATACCGGGACAATGCCTGAATATCCTTGTGGATGCCCTCATCGGTGCGGTCGCCACACAGCGTGTACTCCGGGTGGTATGTAAGAACATGATGGTCGTTGTCCCGATAGCCGAAAACAGGGACAATCGGCACTCCGGTTTTATGAGCAAATACAACCGGGGCCTTGTTCGCCCAGGCTTTCCTGCCAAGAAACTCAATCAGGGCGCCGTTGTCTTCAAACACGGCTTGATCGACTAGCATGCCGATTACACCATTGCTCTTAATAACTCCAAGGATCGGTCTCGTGGCTGCTTTGGTGTAAATGACCTTGTTGCCGTAGCCCATTCTCATCTTTTCGATGATTGCATTGAGATAGGGATTATTCTGCTTCCGGGCTATTGCCCATACATTTTCATCAAGGTGCTGTTTGAAGGAAAGTGATATCAGCTCCCAGTTGCCGCAATGGCCGCTCACGCAGAGCACGCCCTTACCTTGCCCTTTGGCATGCTGAAAGTTTTCAAGGCCGTGTACTGCCATCGAATCAATCAGATCATTGCCTTTGCCATGATACAGCCGGCACACTTCAACGATTGAAATCCCAAGATTCGTGAATGTTGCCAGGGCAATTTCCTCGGCGGTTTCAAAAGCACCTGTCCAGGAGGGGTGTCGCTTCATGTAGGGAAGTGCCTGTCTGATATTGTCGATCGCAATCGATCTGCGTTTGTGGAGAATATTGTACAGAAATGCGCCGATATTCTTGCCGATGCGGTCGGATTTGGAACGGGGGAGA
>JBAQPK010000671.1:0-4456 GCA_049305715.1 Desulfuromonadaceae bacterium
GCCATGTCCTGCATCGCCGCCAGCTGCTCTTCGGTTGCTGCAGAAACCTGCCCTGTCGATGCAGCATTGTCATCGGCAACTTTTGCAATTTCATCAATCGCCGTTACCATCCTGGCCGAGCCCTCCTTCTGTATCATGGAAAGGTCGGCAATGCTTGAAGCCTTTCGTTCGGTATCCAGAACTGTCTTGAGTATTTCCTGAAAGGCGCTGGCGGTAACATCGATATTGTTTTTGCCCTCTTTTATGCTGAGAGAACTATCCTCGATTGCATCAAGAACATGGCGGCTCTCTTCGCGCAGATTCCCGATCATGTCGCTGATGTCGGCGGCAGAGTGTGACGAGCCATCCGCCAGCTTGCGGACTTCTTCAGCGACTACGGCAAAACCCTTCCCGTATTCACCTGCTCTGGCCGCCTCTATTGACGCATTGAGCGCAAGCAGATTTGTCTGCCGGGCAATGTCTGCTATGCAGTCGGCAACCTTGCCGACCTTCTGGAGCTTGTTGTTAAACGTATCGAACTGACGGCCGATCTGCTCCTGCTTTTCAAAGAAATCTTTCATCCTCTCCAGAGAATCATTCGCCAGTGCTCCGCCATGTTGGGCAGTCAGGCTGGTTTCACGAGCGGCTTTGGCGGTCTCGCGGGCGCGGGCGGCAACCAGTTCAATTGAAACCGCCATTTCCCGAATGGTCTTGGAGCCTTTTTCAACGAGTTCGGCCTGGGTTTCCGCACCGCTTGATATCTGCTCGATAGCCTGGGCGACCTCTTCCGTTGAAGCATTAATTTCCAGGGCGGTTGAATTTATTTCACGGGCCGATTCGGTGAGCTGCGCTGATGTTCTTTTTATGTGTCCGACCAGTTCCCGCAAACTCTGAAGCATCGAATTGATCAGGCGCGCCAGATCATGGCTTTCATCCGGAATCCGGGATGAACGAAGGGTAACATCTCTGGTCAAATCGCCACGGCTTATTGATTCGGCCGAATCAGTCAGCCTTCCGAAGTTGGCGGTAAACCCTTTTGAAAACAGCCATCCCAATATCAGTCCGATCGTCATGGCAACCACGTAGCCGAGTATCCCGCTGATCTCCGTCGAATAGCCGAGCCTTCCGACCAGTCCCGGGATGAAGGCGACTGCGGCAACAACAACGACAAAGCCGATAATGAATTTGTGGCCTATAGGAATGTGCATGTTCGCCCCTCCACAGTTAGGTGACCTGATGAGATTGTCGTTAATTTGTCATAGCCGCCGGTAGATCCGCTCAACCGGACAGACAGAAGTGAACAGTCGACGTGCTTCACCAATGAGCGTTTCTGATTTTCCGAGCACCAGTATACCACCTGCCGGCAAAATGTGTGCAATGCCGGATAAGATCTTTTCCTGACCCGGCCGGGCAAAGTAGATGAGAGTATTCCGGCACAAGACCATCTGGCATGGCTCGAACGTTTCTACATCCATGATGTTCCGCTGGTGAAACGTGACCATCCCGCGAATTTCCGGCGTCAGCCGCATGAGTGGCCCATTCTGGACAAAATAGCGTTTCCTGAGGGGGGGCGGAAGATCCTTCAGGCGATCTTCGTTATATTCCGCCCGCTCGGCCGCCTGCAAAATATCTGCATCTATATCGGAGGCGTGAATCTCTATGGGAGTACGCCTGAGTTCCCGGGCAAAAAATTGCCGCAGGATAATGCCCAGACTATAGGCCTCTTCACCGCCGGCACAGCCGAGACTCAAGAATCTGAACGGTCCCGGAGCGGCGGGTGTTTTTTGAAAGAGATAGGGGAGGACAACAGTTTGCAGTTTATCGAACAGGGAAGGATTGCGAAAGAACTGACTGACATGGATGGTTAAATTTTTTTTCAGCTGATCGAGTTCCTGCTCGCTGTGGCGCAACAGGTTGCAGTATCCGGCAGCGTCAAGGCAACGGCATGAGCGCATTCTTATGGCGATACGCCGCTTCATGCACTTGTCCTTGTAGATTGACATGCTGAAGTTACGGCGTATTTCAAGGATTAAGGTGATCTCTGCCAGCGCATCATCACTGATATCCTGTGAGTCAATCAAGGCATGTTCTGACGGAATGTGTGCCACGGTAGCCGCTCCATAATCTTTCCCGCATACTTTAGTAGCATGAAGCGCTCCGTGACGCAACCGCTAGAAAACGGAGCTGAACTTCCCGGTAATCAAGCAGCATCTGCATGGCGGAAAAATCATTGCCGCGGCGTACAGCCCGGTGCTACAGTATAGCTCTTTACTCTTGCCGCAAAGGGCACGCCATGGCACAGAAACCGCCCGTCGAGACGACAGCAGCTGTAATCCCGGAAAGGGTCGTTGGAGCCCCTCTGGACCAGGGTGATGCTCTGCTGGAAGCCCTCACGGCCGACAAGGACCACCTGTTCAACGTCATCCAGGACAGCCGGGAGGAGGTGCTGCTGACGGCGTTACGCAATCCCTCCCTTGATCATCAGCATCTGCTGGCGCTCCTTAAACGCCGGGAAATCGGACCGGTAATCACTGCAATCCATGCCGGCAAGCGGCACATCGAAACGTCTTCCGTTAAATTCGCCCTGGCAGCCCATCCGGATACCCCGCTTCATATCGCCCAAACCCTGCTCCCGCATTTGTATCTCTTCGATCTGCTTAAGCTTTGTTTGCTCCCGGGGGTGTGTGCCGATATCCGCCTCGCCGCTGAACGCAAAATCGTCCAGCAGCTGCCGTCCCAGCCGCTCGGAAACAAATTGACACTGGCACGGCGCGGAACAGTTGCAATTCTTGATGCGCTGCTCCGTGAGGGGGGGCAAAATCTCCTGGAAGCCTGTCTTGACAATCCACATCTGAAAGAGGGCACGGTGTATCAGTTTCTGACTTCGTCACACGCGACCGCGGAATCGGTTTCAATGGTTGCGCGAAACAGCCGCTGGAAAAACCGCCCCAATATCCGTCTGGCTATTCTCAAAAACCCGCGGACACCCCTTGTCTGGTTCACCATGTTCCTCCCGGGACTTCCCGCCGCTACCTTGCGTGATCTGCTCGCATCGCCCCGTTTGACCCTTGCTCAAAAGGAGCTGGTACGCCAGGCACGCCCCGGTTTCCGCACATGATGATACGGATTGTATTTTTCATTGCTTTGGCGGGATGCGCATGCTCCATGCCGGCCGATGCCTCTGAATACGGCGTGGCGCTCACTTCGGCTCCCGTTCTGAATTCTCCCGATTTCAAGGGGGTCTTCGGGGGGACGAACGGACAGGTTATGAAGGTTGACCGCTGCGGGCAGGTGCGCGAACTTGAATTCATCGCCCTCCCCGGATCCGTTTTTACGATTCTTAAGAAACAGAGCAGCGGAGCGTCCGGCATATACCAGGTTGAAACGGATGAGTATGTGGCCCCACCGAATGTTCGTCTGTATGTGGACGGCCGTTTTCTGAAGCTTCAGCATGCTGCCCCGCCGCCGCGCAGCCGGTCGCTGCCGCCGCGAGAGGAGGTAGTGTCGGCACTCAGGATGTCTGTCGGAAACCGCTATGTCTGGGGCGGCAATGTTCCGGGCGGTGTGCCTGAACTGGCTGCATGGTTTAATAAAGATCTCATGGGTGCAGATGGGGAACGCACCGGACTGGCCGGGCTGGATTGTTCGGGCCTGCTGTATCACGCCACCGGTGGGTGGACTCCCCGCAATACGACGCAGCTGCTGACGTATGGCCAGGGAATGGCTATTGCCGGCAGGTCAGCCGCAGAGATAACGACACTGCTGCAGCCGCTTGATCTGCTCGTCTGGAATGGGCATGTCATTATTGTGCTCGACCGTCAGACCGCCATAGAAAGCCGCCTTGAATGCAGCGGGTCTGGCAATGGCGGGGTGGTGCTGACAAATCTTTCGCAGCGGCTGGCAGAAATTACCCGTACCCGCCGCCCGGCGAATGCCTGGCAGGGGGGCAAAAAACGCCGCGATATCTTTGTCGTCAGGCGCTGGTACGCCCTGTAACGGGGGAGTGGCAGACGAAAAACACACCTCCTTGTAAAAAACAATTGACTTACGCAAAATAATTGGATATAAAACTCATCCTTCCACGCTTCATGGGCCTGATTCCTTAAATGGAACAGCGTGGCAGTTTCACACGTCCCCTTCGTCTAGCCTGGCCCAGGACACCGCCCTTTCACGGCGGCGACACCGGTTCAAATCCGGTAGGGGACGCCAACTAATAGTCCGGAGTGATCCGGTGAAGTACAGAAAGCCCTGAGAAATCAGGGCTTTTTTGTTTTCAGTTGTCCAACAACATCCGCTTTGATATGATGGTATCCAGATGTTTTGATGGTATTATTGATGATATGTCACTAAACCACCAAAGCATATACCATCAAAAAGGAGAAATCCTATGCCAAAGCGGATCATGCCATTATCTGACCTCCAAGTTAAAAATGCAAAACCCAAGGCAGCAGAATACAAGCTTTCTGATGGATATGGC
>JBAQPK010000672.1:0-1529 GCA_049305715.1 Desulfuromonadaceae bacterium
GTGGAATACCGTGTCATGGCGGACGGCATACTCGATGATCTCCCCCAGTTTTTCCGGCCGGTGATCTTCAAGTCCAAGGATTGATGAACCGAGAACCCGGATGCCGCTTTCCTGCAGATGATTCACGAGGCCGAGGGTGTCAACACCCTTGAGCTTGTCGTAGGCGCTCTCCTCACCTTCAAGCCCCATCCAGACAAAACCGATCCCCAGCCCCATCAGTTGATCCATCGTGTAGGATTTCAGGACCCGTGCCGAGCTGAATACGGACAGTGACCAGCTCTTTTCGTTGGACTCCATCAGTTCCAGGAGCCGCAGCGCCCGCTTCCTGTGCAGCAGGAAATTTTCGTCGAGGACAAAAAAGGAACTCACCTTCAGCTCCCGCTCGATCCCGCACATAACGGCGAAGAGTTCATCGCCCGTTTCGTAGAAATTGACAAACTGCCCCTTCCCGCCGAACTGTGCGGATGTGGAGCAGAAGTTACACCCCATGGGGCAGCCGACGGAGGGGATCAGGATCGCCGCCGTCCGGTCGGGGCTGTCGCCAATCTCCAATCCCATGATTTTTGATCCGAAACCGGACAGGGCCGCGGGGTGCTTGATCGGTTGCTGATCATCCTGGCCGAGGTAGCGTTGAAACCAGCGTATACCTTCGCCACGGACGATGAGGTCTGCTGCAATCAGCTTGTCGAGCCCTTCCTTGTTGGCGATGTGTCCTCCTATGACAATAATTGCTCCCGGCTGATACCGGCGAATCAGCTCGCACATCTTTGCCACTTTGCCGACATTGGCAATAATCCCGCTGATGCCGATGATATCGTAGCTCTGATTGCGGATTTGTTCCGTGAAGCTCTCCAGGGTAGGAAAGTCGAGCAGAGTGCAGGGGGCGTCGATATTGGCCTTAATCATCATCAGTCCGAAGGAGCGGTGAAACATGCGGAGAGAGAATCCCCCCTGAAGGCGGGTAACCTGATTCTGGTACAGTTCCATCGGGTTGATGCTGCGGCTGCCGTATTCATCGTCCTGGCAGTAAGGACCAAAGACACTTGACAGAAGAACGCGGGCTCTGGTTGCCAGAGGATGGAGGGGGTGATTTACGGGCGGGGGACGTCGCGGCATGATGTTCTCCTTTTGGCAGCGTGCAGCATTACTTGTCCAATTATATAGAAACGCACTTGAAATAAGTGACTTAACATGCCGTTTTACAATACTTTTACAATCAGTGCGCCGACTGCGGTCCAGGTTCCGGTTTTCTGGTGGTATAATGATTTCTGCACGCCGCTCATTCCTTGATGCATTCGTGGAGTAACCGATGAAGAGCCTTGAGTCCGGAATTCCGCGGCTGATCTTCCTTTCATCCATGGCGAGCCTTTCCTTCGAGGTGCTGCTTACCCGCATCTTTTCGATCACAATCTGGTACCACTTCGCCTTCATGGTCATCAGCATCGCGATGCTCGGCTTCGCCGCCAGCGGAATCATCCTGGCCATCTACCCCGGTCTCAAAAAAATTGAACACATCGGATGGTATACCC
>JBAQPK010000673.1:0-2840 GCA_049305715.1 Desulfuromonadaceae bacterium
ACAGTATTCAGTAGTATTTGCCTTGGCCTGCGCCGCAGCTGCGGTTGTGTACGGGCTGGTTACAGCTCAGTGGATTCTGGGACTCCCCCAGGGCAACGACCGGATGAAACAGATAGCTGCCGCAATCCAGGAGGGAGCCGGTGCATATATGAAGCGCCAGTACACCATCATTGCCATGGTCGGCGCGGTAATGTTTGTAGCACTCTTTGCCACTCTGGGTGCTAAAACAGCCATCGGCTTCGCCGTCGGCGCACTCTTTTCCGGCCTGACCGGCTTCATCGGCATGTTTGTTTCGGTCCGCGCCAATGTTCGCACAACTGAAGCGGCTAAAAGCGGCATTACCAAGGCCCTTAACGTCGCCTTTAAGGGGGGCGCCATCACCGGCATGCTGGTGGTCGGGCTCGGCCTGTTGGGTGTTGCCGGCTACTACATGATCCTGACTAAGCTGATGCCGGGCGCACCGGTTAAAGACATCGTCACCCAGCTGGTCGGCCTCGGCTTCGGCGGTTCGCTGATCTCCATCTTCGCTCGTCTTGGCGGCGGTATCTTCACAAAAGGCGCTGATGTCGGCGCCGACCTGGTTGGTAAGGTCGAGGCTGGCATTCCTGAGGACGACCCCCGCAATCCGGCGGTTATCGCCGACAACGTTGGTGACAACGTCGGCGACTGTGCCGGTATGGCCGCCGACCTGTTCGAGACCTATGCCGTGACTCTGATCGCTGCCATGCTGCTGGGCGCAATCACCTTTGTCGACAATGCCAGCGCCGTCAGCTACCCGCTGATCCTTGGCGGCATCTCGATCCTCACCTCCATCATCGGCACCTACTTTGTTAAACTTGGCACCAGCCAGAAGATCATGCCTGCTCTGTACAAGGGACTGATCGCTTCGGCCGTACTTGCCTGCATCGCCTTCTATTTCGTCACCGCACAGATGTTCCCGGCCGGACTCACCAACGCCGCCGGTGTGACCTTCAGCGCCATGAATATTTTCATCTCGGCCATAGTCGGCCTGGTTGTTACCGGAGCCATTTTCTGGATTACCGAATACTACACCGCAACTGAGTACGGCCCGGTGCAGCACATTGCCCAGGCTTCCACTACCGGCCACGGCACTAACGTAATCGCCGGCCTCGGTATCTCCATGAAGTCAACAGCAGCTCCGGTCATCGTCATCGCAGCCGGTATCATCGTTGCTTTCCAGTCTGCCGGTGTTTACGGCATCGCCATCGCGGCCGTTTCGATGCTCTCACTGACCGGTATCGTTGTCGCCATGGACGCCTACGGCCCGATCACCGACAATGCCGGTGGTATCGCCGAAATGGCTGAACTGGACGAATCGGTTCGCGCCGTAACCGATCCGCTGGATGCCGTTGGCAACACCACCAAGGCCGTAACCAAAGGGTATGCCATCGGTTCCGCCGGACTGGCCGCCGTAATCCTGTTTACATCGTATGTGGACGAACTAAACCACGCGCTGCAGACAGCCGGTAAAGAGCTCATAAAATTTGACCTTTCTGACCCGTATATCATAGTCGGTCTTTTCATAGGCGGCATGCTCCCCTACTACTTTGCCGCTCAATGTATGGAAGCGGTAGGTAAAGCGGGCTCTGCCGTTGTTATAGAAGTGCGCCGCCAGTTCCGCGATATCAAGGGTATCATGAAAGGTACCGGCAAACCGGATTATGCCGCCTGTGTTGACATCGTCACTAAGACCGCTTTGAAGGAGATGGTTATTCCCGGCCTGATTCCAATCCTTGCTCCTGTTATCGTTGGGTTCACCCTCGGTCCCAAGGCGTTGGGTGGCGTAATCGTCGGGACCATCGTTACCGGCATCTTTGTTGCCATTTCCATGACTACCGGAGGTGGCGCCTGGGATAACGCCAAGAAGTACATTGAAGATGGACATCACGGAGGGAAGGGCGGAGAAGCCCACAAGGCTGCCGTTACCGGCGATACCGTTGGAGATCCGTACAAGGATACTGCCGGTCCGGCTATTAATCCAATGATCAAAATTATCAATATAGTTTCGCTTCTGATCGTTCCGTTGTTGAGCAAAATGTAGTACTTGGACGTTTATTCTGATGGTTATAAGAATGTTAACATCGTTAGAATTTACCAAAGCTTTTAATGGCCGTATATTGTTGAATTATTATGCTCCGCAAATTTAATTCCACCTGTACCCAGGGATAACGTTGTGCCCGAAAGACTTTTCACCATACAGTTGAGGACAAACGGCATTGCCGTTCTGGCTATTCCCATCAGTCGCACAACCTCTGCCAGAGATTTGCTGGAAGCGCTAAAACGTCAATCATCCGATCTGTCAGCCAACCCCGACATCAAAGGCATTATATTGACCAGTTCTGAAAGCGGATTCTGCCGCTGCCGAATCGAGGGTTGCGCGTCAGTTCAAGCCGCTGCGGCTTTGTCCGGTTTTGGCCAACAGATTTAGTTCAACTTCGAAAAAATGGGCAAACTTTACATCGCGGCTATCGATGCTGGATGTTCAGGATTGGAAGTTGCCTTGGCAGCTGATTTTATCGTGGCTTCACAGACCTCCTGCTTTGGCTTCCTGGGTATCACTGCTGGCCTGATCCCCTTCTGCGGAGGCAGCCAGCGGCTTGTCAGGTTGGTCGGCAAAGCTAAGACAAAAGAAATGATCTACTGCGGCGACATGATTGACGCTGAAGAGGCCCACCGGATTGGCCCGATAAACAGACTTTACCCCATGATCAAACATTGGAACAGGCGAGCAGCAGCTTTCCCACATTTGCACTTGCAGCCCAAACGCTATCCGCATCGGCGGCAAGATTATCAATTCCGGGTATGATATTGATCTGCGC
>JBAQPK010000674.1:0-1907 GCA_049305715.1 Desulfuromonadaceae bacterium
TGAGCGTTTCAGAATAAACGGCTCGGAATATTCCGCAGAGAAACTGGCGGACAAGCTGGGCACCGTGATGGAGGCCGCACCGGAGGAGGCGACTTTTTTCGAGATAACAACAGCTCTGGCCGCATATATCTTCAGCGAGGAGCGGGTTGAACTGGCGGTCATGGAGGCCGGAATGGGTGGCCGTTCAGATGCGACAGCCGCCTTTCGTGGCGAGATGACCATACTTACCCCGATATCCCTCGACCATACCGAGTATCTCGGCGCAACCATCGAGGAGATTGCCAGGGAAAAAGCCGGAATCATTGAGCCCGGGACGATCGTTGTCAGCGCTGAACAGCCCGCTGCGGCCCGCCTGGCAATCGAAGAGCAGAGCCGCGCCGGGAACTGTATCTTGAAAATACTCGGCAAGGATTTTTCGGCGAGCCGGAACCCCGACGGCACCCTCGATTACCACGGCTTGAACAGGACCCTGGTGCAGCTCACCCCCGGTATGACCGGGCGCTATCAAACACTTAATGCCGCGGTTGCGCTCGCAGCGGCAGAGGCTCTTGAAGCCGGCGGAACATGCATCCCCCCCTCAGCATTCACGGAAGGCATTACCGCGGCATATTGGCCGGGCCGGATGGAGCTGGTGCCGGGCACCCCGCGTCTATTGCTGGATGGGGCACATAACCCTGACGGTGCATCCGCTCTGGCGAAAGCGCTGCGCGACTATTCCTACTCGCGGCTGCTGCTGGTGACCGGGGTCTGCGATGACAAGGATATCGAACAGATATTTGCCCCTCTGATACCTCTTGTTGATAGAATTTATACCGTAACTCCCGCTGTCGAGCGGGCCTTGAAAGATGAAAATCTCTCCCTTTTTTTTCACACGCGGGGAATCGCATCCCGGCCGTGCGGCTCTGTCGTGGCCGGGGTCAGCAAAGCCCGCAGCGAAGCATCCGAAGGGGACCTCATTCTGGTGTGCGGCTCGCTCTTTGTTGTGGGTGAAGTCAAGGCATGGCTTGAACAGGTGAATTATACCGGAATCAGAGGCTGATCGTTTCAATGATGCTCATCAACTATCCAACCCCGATAAACAGGATCCGTACGTTAACAGCGTTATTTCCCGCCATCAAAGCGCCGAAGATAGTGTCTACCTTACTCATCGTTTTGTCTGTGCTCTGTTCCCTGGCACCGTCCGCCCGAGCTGCCGGGCCGGCCGTTTCCGATGAAAACATACATATCAACGCCAACCGCATGAGTCAGAACCAATCGAACGGAGTTTATGCAGCTGAAGGAAACGTGGTCGTGCTCTGGCAGGGGATGACCCTGGCAGCAGACACGGTCCGCTATGCCCCAGCAACACATATGCTTCATGCAGCAGGGTCGGTTGTTCTGTCAAAGGGGCCTGCCGTCCTGAAGGGCGAAACGCTGGTTATGAACATGGATTCCGGGCAGGCTGAAATGGATTCGACGCAGCTTACCGTACCCGGCACGGGGATGACTGTCACCGCTGGAAAAATTAACCGGATTAACGAAAGCGAGTTCAACGCAACGGCCACTGAGTTGACCACCTGCGACCTGCCTGACCCAAGCTGGAAATTCGGCGCTGACAAGCTCAAGGTCAACCTGCTGGGGTATGCCACCGGCCGCAATGTCGTCTTTTATGTAAAAAACATACCGGTACTCTATCTCCCCTGGGTCGCTTTTCCTGTCGTGCTGGAGAAACGGTCGGGACTCCTTTTCCCCCGCTTCGGCTACTCGAACAAGAGAGGAGCACAACTGGATATACCGGCCTACTGGGTGATCTCCCCCAGCCAGGATCTCCAGCTGGATCTGGATTTAATGTCGCGACGCGGTGCAGGGACAGGAGTTGATTATCGCTACATCCGAACGCGCGGGAGTGAAGGGCATATAAACGCCTA
>JBAQPK010000675.1:0-2237 GCA_049305715.1 Desulfuromonadaceae bacterium
GCCTAAAACGTACAACCTTAGCATGAATAAGAAAGCCAGGTGTGCTGCTCTCTGCTCAGTTCTTACGTATAAACTGCAGACAAATAAAATAACAGTTCTGGACAAGATTGAATTTGACAAGATATCGACAAAAGACTTTGTTGGTTTCCTGAACACATTTGAACTCAGCAAGTCTTTGATTGTAACGGATGATTTAAATAATAATCTGTTTTTGTCAGCTCGTAATGTGCCGCATATTAAAATGCTGAAGCATGATGCTCTTAATATTCATGACATGCTTAAGTACAAGCACATTATTTTCACTCAGGGCTCTGTACTTTCAACAGAAGGAGTATTGCAAAAATGAATATTTACTCCGTAATCAAAAAGCCGCATGTTACTGAAAAAACCTCTTTGGGCGCTGACACATCCAATACTGTTGCGATAGTTGTCGATAAGGCAGCAAACAAGATCGAGATTAAGCAGGCTGTTGAGAATTTGTTCAAAGTCAAGGTTGCAGATGTCCGCACTGTAAATGTGGCCGGCAAGGTAAAGCGTTCCGGCAAAACTTATGGCAAACGTTCCAACTGGAAAAAAGCTTATGTTACACTCCAGGAAGGGCAATCAATAGATTTCTTTGAAGTCTAACTAATACGTTTGGGGTTCACAATGGCAATCAAAAGCTATAATCCAACTTCAGCTGGACGCAGACATCAAACATGCTCCGCGTTCGATGAAATAACTAAAACTACTCCTGAAAAGTCCTTGCTCGTCTCTCTTAAAAAAAGCGGTGGCAGGAATTCCAACGGCCGTATTACTTCACGTCACCAGGGTGGCGGTCACAAACAGAAATACCGTATTATCGATTTCCGTCGTGATAAACGCAGCATTCCCGCTACGGTCGCCAGTATTGAATATGACCCGAACCGTAGCGCCCGTATCGCGCTTCTGAATTATGCCGATGGTGAAAAGCGTTATATCCTTGCACCGCTTGATTTGAAAGTTGGCGATGTTGTTATCAGCGGTCCCGAGGCCGACATTAAACCAGGTAATTCGTTGCCGTTACGTGCGATTCCCCTTGGTACTGTTATTCATAATATCGAGCTGAAGATCGGCAAGGGTGCTCAGTTGGCCAGAAGCGCCGGTACCTTCGCCCAGCTGATGTCCAAAGAGGGCAAGTACTCCCAGGTTAAACTCCCTTCGGGTGAAGTTCGGCTGGTACTTCAGGATTGCTACGCAACCATTGGACAGGTTGGAAATACCGATCATGAAAATATAAACATCGGTAAAGCCGGCCGTTCCCGCTGGCTGGGCAGACGTCCAAAGGTGCGCGGTGTTGCCATGAACCCTGTTGATCATCCGCATGGTGGTGGCGAGGGCCGTACTTCTGGTGGGCGTCATCCTGTGACCCCATGGGGTATTCCGACCAAGGGCTATAAAACACGTACAAACAAGACTTCCGATCGCTTCATAGTTAAAAAGCGTAGTAAATAATTCGTTGAGAGGCTGAGATATTATGGCACGTTCGATAAAAAAAGGTCCATTTATTGATGACCACCTGAACAAGAAAGTTTTGGCTGAAGGTCCTAATTCCAAAAAAATTATTAAGACCTGGTCACGCCGTTCAACGATCAGCCCGGATTTTATCGGGTGTAGTTTCGCGGTTCACAATGGCAAAAAATTCATTCCTGTTTTTGTTACTGAAAACATGGTCGGCCATAAAATGGGTGAATTCGCTCCAACAAGAACATTTCACGGTCATGCCGCTGATAAAAAGAGCAAAGTCAAGAAGTAGTAAGGGAGCTTATAATGGAATCCAACGCTAAACTCTCATCTGTTCGCCTTTCACCACGCAAAACTCGTCTTGTCGTTGACTTGGTGCGTGGAAAGGGTATTCAAGATGCACTGAATATCTTGCGGTTTATGCCGCAGCCTTCTGCCAAGCTTGTATCGAAGCTTCTTAAGTCAGCGGTTTCGAACGCAGAGCAAAAAGGCGTATCTGATGTAGACCGTCTTGTTGTAAAAACAATATATGTTGATGGTGGTGCTGCACTTAAGCGTTTTGTTCCTCGTGCAATGGGGCGTGCCAGCAAAATTCGTAAGCCTACTAGTCATATTGCTGTAATCCTTTCAGACTCGAAATAGTTTTATTACGTGGAGGTGTAGGTTGGGACAAAAAATCAATCCGATTGGCTTCAGGCTCGGTGTTACAAAAACGTGGGATTCGAAGTGGTATGCTGAAGCGGACTATGCAAAAC
>JBAQPK010000676.1:0-1760 GCA_049305715.1 Desulfuromonadaceae bacterium
CCCGCAGCCATTGCCAGTGCATAGGCGCCGAAGGAGAGCCAGGCAAAAAAAACGTGGATAGAGAGCCACACCGATTTAAGCGACGCGGCCATCGGTCCGAGGGTCGGATGTTTCATCACACCGTAGCCCATGATGAGGAGGGTACAAGGGAGCGTTGCCGCACCAAGTATGCGCAGCGACACTTGCCGGACACCGACATACACCGTAAATGCGATGATGAACAATCCGCCCATCAGGCCGTTATCATAGTCAGATGACCAGGGAAGGTGCCCCTGGGCTACCAAGCGCGAGGCCACAGCCATGGTATGGGTAACAAGACCCGTACCGGAGAGCAGTAGTAGTTTCGGAAATATTTTGTCATTGCGGAAAACCAGGCTGTAAATATATCCACCGCTCCCGAGCGCATATATGACGAGTGTTATCCAAAAGAATATCTGTTCCCAAAAAGCCATGAACTTATTCCTTATGCTGTTTTTTTAATAATATTGCGACTCCGGCACCGATCAATGCCAAAGCGGGAATCAACAACAGGTAAATCCAATACCTGTTTATTTCAAGGCGAATCCAGGGGGCGCCATTTTCGAACCGGAGGCGATGCCCTTCAAATTCAATATTTTCTCCCCTTTTCATTTCACCTTTGAATACAATT
The DNA here is from genome assembly GCA_049305715.1 of Desulfuromonadaceae bacterium. Taxonomy (GTDB): domain Bacteria; phylum Desulfobacterota; class Desulfuromonadia; order Geobacterales; family Pseudopelobacteraceae; genus JACRCG01. The sequence continues at coordinate 650 of JBAQPK010000676.1, forward strand.
AATTTGCCGCGCGTGATAGTTATTTTCAGCGTTTCCGGCTTTCGTATCGCTTCCGGTCCTGGACTCGGCAGAAACGGACTGGAGGCATAAAAACGATGTGGAAGCTTAGCTAAATGGAAGTATGATACGCCGGCTGATCCTAAAGGGTAATAGCCGGCCTTATCCATTTCACCAATGGCATCATCAAGAATGAAAAGCGGAGCATAGCCACGAACTGTCGGTTTCAGACAGTATCCGCGCCAATACGTACGACCGCCAACCGCACACTCACGCTTCGCATCTCCGAGACCAAGCAGCACCTTGCCCGATTTGCCGCTCCAGATAGACTGGAGCGATATCTCAGGCATCGGTATTTTCGACCAGCGTCCCGTGTCCGTTATCGCAAAACCGGCAAGACGATCCCTTTCTCCGATTTCGGCGGTTCCCTGAAAGCGGAAACCATACCAGACAAGCCCTAACAGCAGGAGACAGAGCAAACCTGACCAGATGCATGTTGCCCCCCTGCGTGCTGCGCTTACAGCTCCCCACAGACAGGTGATGCAACTGACAGCAGCAACATAATAGAAGAGCGACACTGTTGTCGATTCTGCGGCTACGCCGGCAGGCACGTGAAATGCCACAACAAGCGTAACCATCCAAAGTACAATCGGCAATAGAAAGCATGCAAAGCAGGCTGGAGAGGCGAGCAGCGGTCCCGCCTTTTTAATAGCGACAGAAGGTGACAATTTAAAAATAGAATTCATCTGATTGAGGCTGAGCCTTTACCTCCTCAGGGTTCCAGGCCACGACAATCCACCCTCGCCTGTCACGTTTCAGGTGATATCGAAAGCCATGGCCAATGCCTTTTACTCTCGTGATCAGTTTTCTATCCGTAATATTCTGGTACGCATAGTTCCAATCCTCGTACAAGAGGAGTTCAGCAGTCAGAGGATCGGACATCCGCACAGACAAGAGCTTTGTCTCGGCACGGTCGTAGACAAGCACCCGCTTGTTGTCGCGAAGAAAACCGATATCCCTGAATAGTTCGTGTTTGGCGGATTTAACGGCGGGAAAATTGTCGATCATGGCCGCCCCCCCGTTTGAGGCGTAGAAATCCTGCAGGATGTTATTG
>JBAQPK010000677.1:0-1624 GCA_049305715.1 Desulfuromonadaceae bacterium
GTTCCGTGCCCGCAGAATCAGGGGGAGTGAAACCTTTCGCCGGATGGTTCGCGAGACATCCCTGTCAGTCAACGACCTTATATATCCGATGTTTTCGGCTTTCGGCAGTGGAATCAAAAAAGAAATATCTTCGATGCCGGGCATTTACCAGCAATCAATCGAGAATATAGTCGCAGAGGCCAAAGAGGTTCGGGATCTGGGGATCCCGGCGGTGTTGCTGTTCGGCATTCCCGAAACCAAAGATGCGGTCGGCAGTGACGCCTATTCCGATACCGGCATCATTCAGGAAACGATTCGGGCGCTGAAAAAGGAGGTGCCGGGGTTGGCGGTTGTCACCGATGTCTGCATGTGTGAATATACCGACCACGGGCACTGTGGGATCATCAAGAACGGTGATGTTGATAATGACTCGACACTGGAACTGCTGGCGCGCGAAGCGCTCTCGCATGTGCAGGCGGGGGCTGATATGGTGGCCCCGTCAGATATGATGGACGGGCGGGTGGGTGCTATCCGCGAACTGCTTGATGAACATGGTTTTGATGCGATCCCGATCATGAGCTACGCGGTCAAGTACGCTTCCGGCTACTACGGCCCGTTCCGGGAAGCGGCGGAATCGACGCCGCAGTTCGGGGACCGCCGCAGCTATCAGATGGACCCCGGCAACCGGCGTGAAGCGCTCCGTGAGGCCGCTTCGGATATTGAAGAGGGTGCTGACATCATCATGGTGAAGCCGGGATTACCGTACCTCGATATTCTGCGCGATCTGCGCAACGAGTTTGATCTGCCGCTTGCGGTCTACAATGTCTCGGGCGAATACAGCATGGTCAAGGGGGCTGCGGAGCGGGGTTGGATAGAAGAAGAGCGGGTCGTGCTGGAAACGATGACCGCCTTCAAACGGGCCGGGGCGGATATTATCATTACCTATCATGCCAAGGATGTCGCAAAATGGCTTGCCAGATAAGGTAAAATTCACAGGGGTGTGCCCCTTCCATGTTATTGTTTCATGTTTTGTAACGGCGGACTGTCCAGATAGCGGGGCAGGCCGCCGCGTATTTCGACGATCGGCCCGTCTTCCAATTCTTCTGCCTCGCCGCTGTCTTCCCCATACTCCGCTTCCCCCGCCGCCCAAGCGTACAGCTTCTGCGAATCCAGCAGAACCGGTTGTTGAGGGGTGCCAAACACCCGTTTCTGCATCTTCTCGTCAAAAAGGCCAATGCAGCCGTGTGATGCCGGCTTGCCGGGCAGATCGCGGGCATGCAGCCAGTACGAGACGTTATCCGTTCCGATGTGAAAGCGGAGGGCGTTGTCCATCGGGTACTGTTCTTCGTCATCGGCGGTTTTGTAGAGTGACGAGGTGTGATTGAGGTGGCGGGTGGATATTCGAAACAGGCCGGTGGGGGTTTCGGCCGTCTCTTTGCCGGTTGCCGCTGGCGTCGAAAATCTCAATTTGCCATATTCGTAGGCACCGAGCCATTGCTCGGTTATATCGACCAGTATATACTTCTCGTGGCGGGCGGCCGGCTGATAAAAGCGTGGCAGTGGCGTATAAGTGCGAATATCCGCCATGTTGTCGGGGACTTTGATTGTCATGCCGGGATAGACATGGCGTCGGTCAATCCGGTTG
>JBAQPK010000678.1:0-1796 GCA_049305715.1 Desulfuromonadaceae bacterium
GGTTGAGAGTGTAGATATGTACTCCCGGAACACCGGCTTCCAGAAGTTCCTTGATCTGGCGCCGGGCATGGGCGACGCCGATTTTTTGTACCGCTGCAGCTCCCCCCGCCTGATCCGCCTGTTCCAGTTCTGCAAGAAACTCATCCGGAATGGACGCTCCACAGAGCGACACGATCCTTTTAATGACCTTCAGACTGACGACCGGAAGGATGCCGGGGATGATCGGCTTCGAAATCCCCGCTTCACGGGCCCGTTTCACAAAGGCGTGATACAGGTTGTTGTCAAAAAACAGCTGGGTTATGGCAAAGTCAGCTCCCTTGTCGAGCTTCAGTTTCAAAAAGGAGAGGTCTTCCTGCAGACTTTCAGCCTCCGGGTGTACTTCCGGGTATCCGGCGACCCCGATCCCCATTGAGGGAAATGAAGAGCGGATGAGGGTTACCTGATCAGAAGCATACTGAATGGGTGAGGGGGGCAAACTCTCCGCCGTCCCATCAAGCGGCAGATCGCCGCGCAGGGCCAGCACATTGTCAACCCCTGCTGCTGTCAGATCGCCAAGGAATCGATCAATTTCCCCGGCGCTTGAACCGATGCAGGTCAAGTGTGCCATTGTTTCCAGGCCGTATTCCTGCCGGATGCGGGTGACAATTTCAAGGGAATCCGCATTGGTGCTCCCTCCGGCGCCATATGTCACGGAAGCAAAGAGAGGGTTAAGCCGGGCGAGGCGCTCTACCGTCCGGAAAAAAGCAGGCCAATCATGGCGCGCTTTGGGCGGGAAAAATTCGAGTGATATAAATTTTTTATCGGGGCTGATCAAATCAATGATTTTCATGGTTCTCCACAAACGGCAGGTGCGCTGAATTACATATCGTTCCTTTTTATATAAAATTCAAAGTAAATAGCAATAGAAGATTCATCTCCAGATTTTATATTTGACAGTGTACAGCCGGATGACGTATACAGTGAGCCCGCATTTTAGCGCCTTCCCCACCTAGTCAGCGGCCGCGATGCACATTGAATAAACCCGACCCTGATAATCAGGATAGCTCCTAATTTACAAAAAGAGAGAACTGGAACCATGTTTAATTTGAAACCTGAAGTCGTTGCCCAACTCGAACGCGTGCTCGGTTCTGTAGAAATGCTCCTCCCCAAAGCGGTTGCCCCGATTGACTGGGAGCATTGCCACGCGGCAAACTGGCGGCGTCACTCCTTCTCGGGGTACCTTGAACCGGTCCGGGTAACCGATACAACCATGCTCAATGAACTTTTGGGAGTGGAAGAACAAAAAGAAATCATGGTCAGCAACACCCGCCAGTTTTTGGCCGGACTGCCGGCAAACAACGCCCTGCTCTGGGGATCGCGCGGTTCGGGCAAGTCCTCACTGGTAAAAGCACTGCTGAACGAGTTTGCTCCGCGGGGATTGCGCTTCATTCAGGTCGAAAAGGAAGACCTGATCTATCTTTCCGAAATATTCAATGCCGTCGAGAACCAGCCATTCCGTTTTATCCTTCTCTGTGACGACCTGACCTTTGAAGTCGGGGAACTGAGTTATAAAATGCTGAAAAGCGCCCTGGATGGCTCGGTCTATTCTGCTCCCGAAAATGTTCTTATTTACGTAACTTCCAATCGTCGCCACCTTCTGCCCGAATATGAATCCGATCATCTGGGGGGCAAATTTGTTAAAGGCGAACTGCAGCAGAGCGAAGCGATGGAGGAAAAAGTATCTCTCTCCGACCGTTTCGGGATATGGGTTGCGTTCTATGCATTCTCCCAGGATCGCTATCTGGACGCGGTGCGCC
>JBAQPK010000679.1:0-3470 GCA_049305715.1 Desulfuromonadaceae bacterium
TCCAGAAACCAGCGGTCGTGGCTGATAACCACGGCGCAGCCGGCAAAGTTTTCAAGGGCCTCCTCCAGAGCCCTCATAGTGTTGACATCCAGATCATTGGTCGGTTCATCCAGCAGGATTACATTGGCGCCGCTCTTCAGCATGCGGGCCAGATGAACCCGGTTGCGCTCGCCGCCCGAAAGCATGCCGACTTTTTTCTGCTGATCGCTGCCGGAGAAGTTGAAGCGTGAAACATAGGCTCGCGAATTCACCAGCACCTTGCCGAGCTGGATGGCTTCCTGCCCTTCCGAAATCTCTTCCCAGATTGTTTTGTCCGGATTGAGCGAATCACGGCTCTGGTCAACGTACGCCAGCTGGACCGTGTCTCCGATTCTGAAAGCGCCGGAGTCGGCTTTTTCCTGACCGGTTATCATCCGGAACAGGGTCGTTTTGCCTGCCCCGTTCGGACCGATGATGCCGACAATCCCGCCGCGCGGCAGGCGGAAGGTCATTCCTTCGACCAGGAGCCTGTCACCGTAGGCTTTGGCGACGTTGTCAGCTTCAATGACGATGTCACCCAGGCGTGGGCCGGGGGGGAGGTAAATTTCAAGATCGCGGGCATGTTTTTCGCTCTCTTGTGCTACCAATTCTTCATAGGCGCTGATGCGAGCCTGTGACTTGGCATGCCGGCCTTTGGGCGACATTCTGATCCATTCCAGTTCCCGTTGAAGGGTTTTCTGGCGGTCGGTTTCCTGCTTCTCCTGCGTTGCCAATCGATTCTGTTTCTGCTCCAGCCATGAGGAATAGTTCCCTCTCCACGGGATGCCTTCACCTCGATCAAGTTCCAATATCCAGCCGGCAACGTTATCCAGAAAATAGCGATCATGGGTAACCGCGATAACCGTGCCGGGATAGTTGTGCAGATGATGCTCCAGCCAGGCGACCGTTTCCGCGTCCAGGTGGTTGGTCGGCTCGTCCAGAAGGAGGATATCCGGCTTTTTGAGCAGCAACCGGCAGAGCGCGACGCGGCGTTTTTCGCCTCCGGAGAGCACTTTGACCGCAGTATCCCCATCCGGGCAGCGGAGGGCGTCCATCGCCATTTCCAGTCGCGAATCGAGATCCCATGCATCCAGATGGTCCAGTTTTTCCTGAAGAACCGCCTGGCGATCACACAGTTTTTCAAAATCAGCATCAGGTTCGGAAAATTTGTCGGTGATGGCGTTGAATTCGGCCAGCAGGTCGACAGTCTCCTGGACCCCTTCTTCGACAATCTGACGAACGGTTCTTGATTCGTCAAGCCGCGGTTCCTGCTCAAGATACCCGACGGTATATCCCTGGGACAGGACCGCCTGGCCGTTGAAATCCTTATCGACTCCGGCCATGATCCGTAGCAGAGAAGACTTCCCGGAGCCGTTCAAGCCAAGGACGCCGATCTTGGCGCCATAAAAATATGACAGAGATATGTCCTTGATGACCGGTTTTTTGTCGTAGAATTTGCTGACCCGCATCATCGAATAAATAATCTTGTTTGGATCAATAGCCATCGTTTCCCCCGCCTGTTTCATCTGGAATGTGCTCTTCTTTTACATGGCGGTTACCGCAGATGTCAACCGCTTTGGACAATGTCTTGAGGAGCAAAGGCTTGACAAACAGGACTGCCGTGGTATTTTTTGAAGTACCACACCTATGAGGGGGGCACTATTATGAATACAAATGTTCAGGAAGCAGTTAAACGCTCCATCCAAACCGAAAAAAACGCAAGTGACTTTTACCGCCTCGGCGCGCAGAAAATGAACATTCCTGATGCGCGCCGCACCTTTGAGCTGCTTGCCAGGGAAGAACGCGAGCATGCCGCTCAATTCTACAAGATTTACCAGGGTACCGACATACCCTCTCTCGATGCGTTTCTGGATTCTCCCCCGGATAATGAATCGAGCTGGGTATCCACGATTGCCCGCTTGATTTCGGCCGATTTCAATGAGCAGAAGGCGCTCGAGCTGGCGATGGAACGCGAGAAAAATCTTGAAGTAGCTTTATTGGAGACGGCTTCGAAGATTGATGCTCCGGAAATCAGAGCGGTCTATGAGCTGAATGCCAGGGAAACTCATCATCATTTTGAGCTTATTGAGTCGGAATATGCCCGTTTGATGGGTATGGTTCATGAAACGGATATTGATACATTCGTTCGTGAATAGCCACCGCCTCTTTTCGCATGAGGGAATCAAGGGCGCATTCAATGCGCCCTTGGTGCATATGCACTCTCAACTACCTCCGTTGGTAGTAGGGGTCATTCATGAATGAAGCTCAGCCACACATGTCCGTGCTGGTTCTCGGCATCGGTAATCTTGTTATGAGTGATGATGGTGTTGGAGTAATAGTCGCGCAGAGACTCCAGCAGGAATACCGTTTTCCGGATAATGTTGAGATCATGGACGGGGGCACTCTGGGATTGGACCTGCTTCCCAAGCTTGAAAATATTACCAACCTCGTTATGATAGACGCCGTGGAAACCGGCCAGACGGCAGGAACCTGTGTCAGGTTGTGCGGGCAGGAGTTGCCGATTGCCCTTGAGACCAAACTGTCCCCCCATCAGATGGGACTCAAGGATCTGTTGGCAGTATCCGAGTTGATGGGACATTCGCCGAAAGAGATGGTGCTTATCGGTGTGCAGCCCGGATCCATAGAAATGGAAATCGGACTGACGGCAGATGTTGAATCCCAGCTTGAGACCCTCATCTCCAACGTGCTGACTGAACTGGCAAATTGGGGAATAGCAGCCACATCTGCGTCATAAATCAGAAGACACTAGCTGCGTTGTTGCGGCAGATAATGACTTTCAGGAAGGCTATGCCAGTTTTTTCCTCATCTCCAGAACATTCCCGTCATCTGATCGGGAGTATTTAACCGTATCCATCAATGATCGGAGAATGAAGATCCCGCGCCCTTTTTCCTCCAGGCCGTTCGAAGTAAAGCAGGGAGTCGGTACGGCATCCAAGTCAAAGCCAAGGCCGTTGTCGTAGATACGAACTACCAAAACCCTCTTGGAAACGTTAATCCTGACATGTATTTCCGTGTCACGGTCGGCGCTGTTTGCATGTTTAATCGCGTTGACCAGACCTTCCGTCAGTACAATGGCAAGCTGGTCGGGCAATGCTTCACGAATCGCATCAGGGCAGTCAATTTCCTCTGCCACTTTTTCACCAATCCTGCCGATCATTCGCAAGTAGCGGGTATGACTTGGGATTGTGATATCAATGTCGATGTCGTTTTTCATGCGCTTCCCGTCACGACGTGGATATTCCACTATAACTTTGTGGATTACCGGTAACTTTGCAGTGCGTCATCAACAGTGTTGAAAATGTCAAAAACCCTGTGAAGTCTAGTCAGTTCGAACATGGATTTCACCTGTGACTGCAAATTGGACAATTTCAGGCTCCCGTGAAGGATAGAGGCGTTTTTATAACCTGAAACCAGTACCCCCAACCCAGAAC
>JBAQPK010000680.1:0-16995 GCA_049305715.1 Desulfuromonadaceae bacterium
CTTTGTTGCCGAGACGGAAACCAAGGCCGAATCGACCGCCAAAGCGGTCAGCCTGATGAAAAGAATAATCACCGACCTGACGAAAGATCCGGTCAGCGATGGGGAGCTGAATGCCGCCCGGGAATACATGATCAACTCGTTCATGTTCGGTTTTACCACCCCCGCCTCGATCGCAAACCAGCGGGCCCGGCTCGAATATTACCGTTATCCCGACGGTTATCTTGAACAGTATCGTGACAACATCGCTAAAGTAACAAAAACTGACATCCTGAATGCAGCTCGAAAATATCTGCATCCGGACGCCTTCAAGCTGGTTGTTATCGGAGATGCGGCAAAGTTTGACCGGCCGCTTTCAACACTGGGGAACGTGCGGGAGCTTGATCTGAAGCTGAATATTCCAAGGCCCTGATATGCATGGCAGCTTCGAACTTACTATTGAGGTGAACTGATATGCCGGTTTTTGAATGGGACAACAGCATCGAGCTCGGTATTCCGGCCATTGATGAGCAGCACAAAGCCCTCTTCGGATGGATTAACACTCTCGATGAAGCAATAAAGGGCGGAGACGGTTCTGAAGCGGTTGGAGAGGTTATCTGGAAACTGATCACCTACGTGACGGAACATTTCAGCGCGGAAGAGCGGCTGATGCTCTCCTGCGGCTATCCCGACATGGCGGCTCATCGCAGGGAGCATGATCAGTTTGTCTCCCGTTTGCGGGAAATTCAGGTAAGCTTTATCGACGGGCACGAAATGAGCGAAAATGTCTTGGCTTTTTTGGCGGACTGGCTGGTCTGTCACATAAAGGGGACTGACCAGGCGTACAGCCGGTTTATCCGCCAACAGACGGAGAAGGGCTAACCGGCTGCCAACCGCCCCGCGATACAATCGGCAATTCTGATGCCATCGACTGCCGAACTCATGATCCCGCCCGCATAACCGGCCCCTTCACCGGCGGGATATAACCCTTTGACCCCGACGGACTCATAGCTGCTGTCGCGCAGAATCCGTACCGGCGATGATGTGCGGGATTCGATGCCGATAAGCGTCGCCTCGGCGGTTACGAACCCCTTCAGCTTGCGTCCAAAATCAGCAATCCCTTCCCGCAGTGTGTCGATGATGAACTGCGGCAGCACAGAATCCAGCTCCGTCTCGCGAATGCCGGGACGGTAACTGGTTATGGCCGCCCCCTTCCCCGGAAGCCGGAGAAAATCGAGGAGATTCTGGGCAGGAGCCCGGTATCCTCCGCCTCCCTGTTCAAATGCCCGCTGCTCCCATCTGCGTTGGAGTCGAACCCCTGCCAGCGGGCCGGGCCCGTCAAAATCATCTTCCCGAATATTGACCACCAGTGCGCTGTTCGCGTACGGGGAGTTGCGCAGTTGGCCGCTCATGCCGTTGGTAACTACTCCCCCCGCTTCGGAGGCCCCACCGACGACCACCCCGCCCGGGCACATGCAGAAGGAATAGGCGCTGCGCCCAGTGGAACCGTTGTTCCAGGCGACAGCATAGTCAGCCGCCGACAGGTCCGGCTGCATCCCGCTGCCGTACTGGATCCGGTTTATCAGCTCCTGCGGGTGTTCAACCCTGAGCCCCATCGCGAACGGCTTCCGCTGCAGCGGAACGTTCAGCCGTTCCAGCAGTTCAAACGTATCCCGGGCGCTATGGCCGCTGGCCAGAATCAGATAGTCGCACGGAATTTCTTCCGTATCATTCAGAGTCACTGCCGTGACCAGGCCAGCCCTGATACTCAGGTCGGTCATACGGCAGCCGAAGCGAACAGAGAAGCCCTTCCCGATGAGTTCCTTCCGGATCGCTCCAACTACCGTCCTCAGCCGATCAGTGCCGATGTGCGGCTTGGCAAGATAGCGTATCTCAGGCGGGGCGCCGAAGGCCGCAAATTGTTCCAGAACCCACGGCACCAGCGGGTCTTTGGAGCGGCAGGTCAATTTGCCGTCTGAAAATGTTCCGGCGCCCCCCTCGCCAAACTGGACATTCGATTCGGCATCAAGAACGCCGTCTTTCCAGAAACGTTGCACGGACAGCGTCCTTTTTTCTACAGGCTCTCCGCGCTCGATGATCGTTGCCGTCAGACCGTGTTCTGCCAGACGGAGGGCCGCAAAAAGTCCGGCCGGGCCGCTGCCGACGATAACGATGCGTTTGGACGAGCGAATCTGTACCACCGGTCCGCGGGGAGTTTTTTCATCGTGCCATTCCAGAGCCGGATTCGCGTCCAGAATCTTCCGGACAGCATCATCGGCTGAAAAGGAAAGCGTGTATACCAGTTTGATGTGCGGCTTTTTACGGGCATCGATCCCTTTCCGGACAATACGGACATCGTGCACGGATCCCTGAGGAACGGAAAGTTTCGCCGCCAGCAGCGCCGGCAGGGATTCTTCGCGATCATGGGGAGCGAGGAAAAGGTTACGATAGATAAAAGGCATGGGGTCTCAGCTCTGCAGGTACTTGGCGCGCTCCAGGAGCTGTTCGATGATGATGACGATGTCCACCGGGGATATGGACTTGGGGATGTGGATTCGAGCGCCCATTTCCGGAGGATCGTGCTCATGGGGTGGTTCGCAAAACATGGATGTCAACAGCACGATCACAGGGGGAGTATCGCCGGACAGACGGGCGATTTCGAGACAGGTGCTGACCCCCCCCATACGGGGCATTACCAGATCAGAGATAACGACATCGGGGAACGTTTCAAGATAAGCCTTTACCCCTTCAATGCCGTCATTGGCATTGAACACGGTAAATCCGTTGTCCCTGAAATTGTCGGTCAGTACTTTCAGGAAAAACGGATCATCATCGATGATAAGAATTTTTCTGAGCGATTCGGTCATGACGTTACACACTGAAGAGGTTTTAACAGCGAGTGTATACTACACCACCATGACCGAAAAATGAAAGAAAGAATGTATTCAGCGGCAGGCGGGAAACTCCAGGCGGAATGTGGTCCCTTCCGGTGAAGAGGACTCGACCTCCATGCTCCCTTCGTACATGCGGGCAATCCGCTGTGCAACCGGCAGCCCCATTCCCGTGCCGCGGCTTTTCGTACTAAAAAAAGGGTCAAATATGTTCAGGAGAACATCCTCGGCTATTCCGGTGCCGCTGTCACTGACCCTGACAATCACCCTCCCCTCCTTTTCAAAAACCTCAATAGCAAGACGACCACCGTGACTCATTGCATCCAGGGCATTCAGAAAAAGATTCGTGAAAATCTGCTCCAGTTCGGTCGGGTCAGCGGTAATGGGCGGCGGCATGCAATGATACTGCCGTTCAACCTGAATCTTCCTGGCCTCGATTTGAAGTAAAAAGGCTTCAATGACGTTGTCGATTACCTGATCGATCTGCACATCGGAAGAGATGACCCGGTTCCGCCGCGAGGTATCCAGCAATTTCCGGATAATGGAATCTATCCGATCAACTTCTTTCAGAATTTTCGCGTGGTGTTCAAGTTGATCCGGTTCAGTCGTTGTCTGGCGCAGCAGTTGAACAAACAGGGAGATGGAATTGAGCGGATTGCGGATTTCATGGGCCATGCCCGCCGAAAGATAGCCCAGCGCCGCGAGTTTTTCAGACTGAGCAATCTCTTCCTGAGCTTTACGAAGAGCCTCTGATTTTTCACGTACCCGCTTCAGGAGCTCGATATTCCACTGCTCTATTTCAGAAAGCAGCTGCTCCTGCTGTTTTTGCAGCTGCCGGTTGTGAAGTTCGATTTCCCGGATTCTCAACACATTTTTCAGCCGGTCAACCAGATTGCGATTGTTGAACGGCTTGAGAATATACTCTGAAGCGCCGTTTTTCATCAATTCAACGGCGACCTCTTCGCTCCCTTTGCCGGTGAGCATCACTACATACGTATCGGGAAAGCTGCTCTTGATACGGCGCAGCGCAGAGAGTCCGTCTACTTCCGGCATCATATAATCGAGCATGACCAATGCCGGAGAATGGCGGGATATGAGTTCAAACCCTTCGTGGGCAGAGCTCGCGACAAATGGCTGAAATCCGTTTTTGGAAAGTATAAGCGAGGTCAGTTCGAGGACATTCCTGTCGTCATCGATAATAACGACAGGAATGTTTGTGTCGTTCGATTTTGGTACTGTCATCACGGCGGAATAACCCTCTTCACGGCTCTTGCTAAACGGCCGGGAGCCTGACCGTCAGAACGGGGCAAGCGGCGGAGCGTACAACCCGCTCTGCCGTGCTGCCGAAAAGGATGCGATCAAGACCGGTTCTGCCATGGGTTCCGAGTACGATCAGAGACGCATCCATTTTGGTTGCCGCCGACGTAATTTCGTCGCAAGGGATTCCGGTCACAATAGCTGTTTTATAGTTTGAAAACGTCCCCAACCTCGAACTGCAAAATGTTTCCATCATCTTGACGGCGCTTTCCTCGATCTCCTTTTCAAGCTGTTCGAAAGAGATGTGCGGCACATAAAAGCCGCGTAAATCAACCGGCTCATTAATGACATGGATAATTGTGAGTTCAGCATTGAACTGGGTTGCCAGTGTCAGGGCGTAGTCAAAGGCGCATTCTGAATTTTCCGAGAAATCGATGGCGGCCAGAATTTTTGTAAACGGTTTCATAGATACCTCCTGAAATTGCTGCCGCCCGTTCAGACGGTTTTGAAAATCTTGTTGATGACTTTCTTGAGATCTTCATATTTGACCGGCTTGTTTATGTATTCAAAAACACCAAGGGTCATCGCTTCGAGATACGACTCAACCTCGCCGTAGGCGGTAATCAGGATAACGTTGCTGGAAGGGTGACTGCGGTTAAGCTCACGCAGAAACATCAATCCGTTCATCTCCGGCATATTTAGATCGGTAATGATCAGCTCTACCTCTTTGCTTCGCAAAAAATTAAGAGCCTCCACCCCGTTCCCGGCCGACCAGACGTCATAGCCTTCATGGGCAAGAATTTTCGAAAGCGCCACACGGGCGTTTTCCTCATCATCTACAACCAGTATCCGTTTAAATTGCTGCTGCTCCACGACGGTTCTCCCACACAATTATAAGTACAGGAAGTCTAACATGGAGCGACAGACTGTCAAGACTCTGAATTTACTTTCCGGATGACTACTGACAGAGGGCGGCTCAGGAGCCGAAAAAGCCCGGGGACCTGACAGGCACGCGCATTAACGAAGCTGTTTTTATGCCGGAAGCACACAGAAAACAACTTCTAACGTACAATTCATTGTTTAATGCCGTCGGCATCAAGTTCAACGTATAGTGGTTTGCCGGGAGGACCGAGCGATTTGTACGGTTTACCGTTCAATTCCACCTCAACTCCTTCGGCATTGATCAATTCCAGGGTAACTTTTTTTTCTGCCTTCCATTCGATGATATCCCCGACCGAAAGTTCATACTGCTGTGGGGCGGAGCCGTCAACGGTAGATGTTAGCGAGCCGCTCTGGGTAACCTTTATTTTCAGGATGAACCCCTTGGACGCTTCTGGCGATCGGTTCGATGCCACGATTTTTTCAGAATCGGGGGGCTCTGCCGGGCGTCTTTCCCGCTTGGGGGGCGTAACGTCCTGCACCGCACTCCCGGCCCGTGCGGAGCTTTGCACGATCTGGACCGCAGCATTCTGCAGTGGCGGGGCAACGACCGCAACCGGTTGTGGTTGACGGACAATAGGCGCCGGAGGGCGTTTGAAGAAGGTCGCGGTAATCAGGATGGCTGCAAGCAAAAAGGCCGGAAACAGAAGTTTTTTGAATAATGCGAGACGGCGCGGTGGACGGTCAAGAGTGGACGGGGGACGGGCAGAATCCGGTTTTTTCGCTGGAACGCCGAACAGCTTGCCATACATCCGGGCAACATCGTCGGAGTTCAGCCCAAGGTAGGCGGCGTAAATCCGGAGGAAACCCTTGAGGTACGCCTGATTGGCAAAATCACGAATCCGGTCGTCCTCCAGAGCTTTCAGATAAGAAAGGCCGATTTTTGTGGCTTCCGATGCTTCTTCAAGCGTAATTCCGTGAAATTCCCGGCAACGGCGAAGTATCGCCCCCGGTGAACCGCTCGTGGCTTCCGGCAAAACTGAAACCGAATCTGACACTTTGTCCTCACTCACTTGATAAGATCCAGATAACCAAGGGCCGCGCGACCCAGTTCACTCTCAGGAATAAGCCGCAGCGCCTCTTTGAATGAAGCGCGGGCGTCATCGATCCTGCTCAGCTTGAGCTGTGCCAGGCCGAGATAATAGTAGGCCGCACCATATTCACGATAAATATCGAGCGCTTTGGTATATTCGACAATCGACTGTTCGCTTTTGTCCATGGCAAACCAGACCCGCCCCAGATAAAGCCTCACAACCGGATTACGCGGATTCAGGACAGCGACGTTCTGCAGTTCTTTCAATGCCTTGTGGTAATCGCCTTTTCCCAGATAGGCCAATCCCAGATTGATGGAAGCATTTTCGCTGCTATCGTAAAAAAGATCCTCTTTTACAATTTTGAACTGTTGAATAGCGCTGTCCCATCGTTTCAGGTCAAGGTAGGCGACGCCCAGATCGTTGCGGGCGGCAGAAAAGTCCGGCTTCAGAAGGATTGCCTTCAGGAATTTTGCTTCAGCGAGATCGGGGCGTTTTTTTCCGACAAAGGCCAAGCCGAGATTATAGAGTACGTCCGGATTCTCGGGGTCAAGTTTCTCGGCCTCGGTCAGATCAAACAGAGCGGAGGAATAATTGCGTTCTCCAAGATAGGAAATCCCCATTTGATAATGATAGGAAGCCGGATTGGGTTTGCCCTGATCCCGGCCGGATACGCACCCGGTTACGGTCAGAAGCAGAAACAGTCCCGCTATGGGGTAGAAAAAACTCTTCATCATTTGCACGTCCCTGAACAGTAGTCCTTGCCAACCAAGACGGTTCCGCGTCAGACCGTAATATCCCTGAAGCTGGTCAGCGCCTTGAAGCTGCCGAAACGGGCCTGAATCTCTTTATACTCAAGCCGCTTCATACGATCAAGGCTGAAATCCTCTACATTGAAAGATGCCATAACACTGCCGAAAACGATCGCCTGCCGCAGTCCCTCTTCGGACAGGTCTCCCGTATTTGCAAGATAGCCCATAAAACCTCCGGCGAACGTGTCTCCCGCGCCGGTCGGATCGAACACCTCTTCCAGCGGATAGGCGGGCGCGGCAAAAACAGACTCGGCAGTGAACATCAGAACGCCATACTCACCACGTTTGACGACAAGCCGCTTGCAGCCGAGCGCAATGATCTGTCGTGCAGCCTTGACCAGGTTGGCTTCTCCGGTGAACTGCCGCGCTTCACCTTCGTTGATGATGACGATATCAACTTTCTGCAGCACCATCTTCAGAGCTTCCGGCTTGGAGGATATCCAGAAATTCATCGTGTCGCACGCCACAAGCTTTGGTTTCCGGACCTGATCCAGCACCTGCATCTGCAGTTCTGGGTCGATATTGGCGAGGAAAAGGTAATCGGCATCGCGGTACGATTCCGGCAGGTCCGGTTGAAAGTCCATCAGCACGTTCAGCTGGGTGTCGAGCGTCTGGGCCTCGTTCAGGTCATAGCCATAGCGCCCGCTCCAGTGGAACGTCTTGCCGGGGATACGCTGCAAACCGGCGGTATCGATGTTGCGGCCCTGAAGAAAGCTGACATGCTCTTCCGGGAAATCTTCCCCTACAACCGCCACCAGTGATACGTCGGTGAAAAAACTGGCCGAGGTTGAAAAATAGGTGGCTGACCCCCCGAGAACATTCTCACCCCTGCCGAAAGGAGTTTCAACGGTGTCAAACGCCACGGTACCGACAACTACAATGCTCATTGGTTTCTCCCGATGAAAAATATCACGCAAAGTACCACGCGGCTCAAAATGAGTCAAAAGGATTGTAAATTGCGTATATACTATCGTGTCTGGCACTCCGGAGCCAGGCACGCGAACTTCAGCAGCACAGAATGCGGGCGTGACAGCAACAGGAATTATTACAGCTGCTTATCCCGTTACCGCACGCATCCTTTCATATCAGGACACAGCGCCGCCAGCCGCGCACCGAGTTAATCAGCCACACCTCGTCGGCTCGTTCCAGGTCGTCAGGATACAGGATCTGCTCCGATATTTCGCCATTATCAAGCAGTTCGCCCCGCAGTACACCCGGCAACAGACCGCATGCAAGCGGAGGGGTCACAAGGCGGCCGTCCAGATTTACGACCACAGAATGATAACTCCCCTCGGTCAACTGCCCGTGCTCATTGGACAGCAGCACCTCGTCGCAATCGGGGCGGCTTGAGCGTGCGGAGTCGAGCAGTTCCCGGCAGGTGGTCTTGTGATAGCGCATATGATCACCTGAATCAACGCTGGTTCTGCTGACGGAGACGCGCAAGGCCGCAGTGCACTCCAGAAGCGCTTCTGAAGAGACTTCGATGCCGCCATCCGCCGCCAGAAGAAGGCGCACCTTGCAAAGCCCCGGCGTTTGCGCGGCATGGGCTGAAAGGGCGTGTCGTACCTTTTCCCGGTCACATAAAAAGCCAAAGTATTCCGCAGAAGCTTTCAGCCGGGCTACGTGCCTCGCCAGACGCGTGTAGGCGCCATTCTCCAGCCGCAGCGATTCAATCAGCCGAAAACCCTGCCCCTGCCGGTTGACAAATGCTCCCTTTCCCAGACATTCGGCATATTCAGACGCCGCATTCGAATCCCAGGTAACTGCGCTCCCGACCCCCATCGCCAGGCTGTTTGTCTGCGCGTCAAAGACCAGGGTGCGGATGGCGACC
The DNA here is from genome assembly GCA_049305715.1 of Desulfuromonadaceae bacterium. Classification (GTDB taxonomy): domain Bacteria; phylum Desulfobacterota; class Desulfuromonadia; order Geobacterales; family Pseudopelobacteraceae; genus JACRCG01. The sequence continues at coordinate 8,738 of JBAQPK010000680.1, forward strand.
GAAAAGAGCGCCTGACCGCCGGGGGCGACGCATCCAATCGCCCCGCAGTAAATTCCGCGCGGCGCCTTTTCGAGCGCGGCGATAATCTCCATGCTGCACCGCTTGGGAGCGCCAGTCACCGATCCGCACGGAAACAGGGCCGTAAAAATCTCCGTCAACCCGGTATCCGGACGGAGGTGCGCCGAGACGGTGGAGGTCATCTGGTGGACGGTCGGATACGTTTCCACCTCGAACAGAGCGTCTACTGATACGGAACCGGTTTCAGCGACAATGCCAAGATCGTTGCGCAACAGGTCTACGATCATCAGGTTTTCGGCCATTTCCTTCGGGCTGTTGCGCAACTGTTCGGCCGCCGCCAGATCCTCCTCGGCCCAGCGTCCGCGGCGGGCGGTCCCCTTCATCGGCCGGGTGGTAATGACCCCGTCCTGCAGCGAAAAGAACAGCTCCGGCGAAGCCGAGAGAATGGTGAAACGGCCGGTGTCAAGGTACGCGCAGAACGGCGCCCGTTGGGCGGCGCCGATCCGCGGGTACAGTTCACGCAGATTTCCGGCGAAGCCCCCCCGCAGCGGGAAGGTGTGGTTAACCTGATAACAATCTCCGGCGGCAATGTGGTCGCGGATACGCTCAACCTCTCCGGCATACTGCTCAAAGCTTTTCACGGGTTCAAGGGCGGCATCGGCGGCAGAGGCCAAAAGCCCCGCTCCCCCCTCGACACTGTATCGCTCCCGAAAGAGGGCAAACCAGGCGAGCGGCAGTCCGTCAACCGGAGGGGTTGTAGGGAGATCCGGATTAAGGGCGGAAGCCGCTTCATAGGATACAAAGCCGGCTGCGAACAGACCGTCAGAAGCTGCCTGTTCTACCCGGTTCAGGACTTCTACCACTTCACCGTGGTGAGCGGCGACAACGGTTTTGACGTAGCCAGCGAAACGCCAGGAAGAGGCGAAACCGCCATCACTGAATGAATCGAACAGAATCGTGGGAGAATCTGACATTATGCCGCCAACTCCCCTTCACTAAACATATCCGGTTGTGTCAACTCTATCCCCCGCTCAAACCCCGGCAGAAGCGCAGCAATTGCCGAAGCATCCACATTGGCAAGTTCCTTCGGCTCAAGCTTGTGCAACCCGCCGCCATAAACCCGCCCCTCATCGAGAAGTTGCTGCGGCGTCATGGCGTTCAGCACCTGCCAGGCCCGACGAATCAAACCAGGATCACGAGCCAGATAACGCAGAAGCAGTGGAGTCGGATACATGGCCAGATAAACATTGGCAATGACAGCCCGTGAATTGTTCAGGACAAACCGGAAGGGACGCCCGCTCTTCGAGTCCCCTCGCCCAAGATAGGTGCAGACGATTGGCGCCACGGGCCGATTTTCCTGCACATACCACGGGGTGCGATGGCTGCAGATATAGCCTTCATGAACGCCGCCAGCTTTTCCCTCCTCAAGATACGTCCATAATGCCGGGAAGCGACTTTCAATCTCATCCTCGCTCAAACGGGTATCCAGCAGAAAGAGACGACGCCCAACCTGCGGATTTCCATCCTTGTCGGAGCAGACCTCATCCTCCGACAGGTAGCGGGGGCTCGGCAGGATCGGCCGAAACAGTTCCATCGGCAAACCACGGCCGGCAATACCTTCTTCATCAAGAATGAAAAAACCGTTGTCACCCGTGGCAATACCGCGCTTGATCTGGAAGAAGTCTGCGATGGTCGCTACAACCTTGCGGCTCCGGATTTCAGAGAGCGGGAAACGGGTCCACTTGGCCTCATGGGCAAGCTCGGCGGCCGGAATCTGACGCGAGATCTTCGGGGAGGTCAATGTTCCGCCATAACTGAACGTAACGCAGTGACCGGGCAAAGGCGGTGTATTGCGAAACCAGACAACGCTGGAAGAAACCAGGGCATCGGCAAACTGTGCATCGTTCGGGTCAAAACGATGAATACGCAGGAGCGTGACGCGGCTGAGAAGATACCGCTTCACCACCTGACCATAGTTCACATCCATAAATTCGCTTGGAATCAGCCACCCTGCAATCCCCCCTTCCGCCATCCAGGCATGGGCAAGGCCGAGGAAATGACAGTATAACCCGGCGAGTCCGCTGAGCTTCATTCCGGCTGTCTTGAAGGTGCGTAAATGCAAACGATCTTTATCTTTACCAAGAAGATGTTGGTGCCTAACGTACGGAGGATTACAGATAGTGAGGTTAAACCGGGGAGTCGGCTCTTCGTGGGTAAAATCTGAGAGCTTCAAGGTTAGCCTGGAGTTCCGCCAGATTTCGGCAGCGGGCTGGCCGTAGTGCGGGTCAATCTCGAAACCGAGAGCTTCGGCAACCTGCTGTTGTGGGAATGTGTTGAGAAGCGCTGAATAGAAGGCACCTGTGCCGATGGCCGGATCGAGAAAATGTATCGGCTCCTCAGGGGCAAGAAGTGTAGCGGCGTACTCCAGAATATCTCGGGCAAGTGGTGTCGGCGTTGCGAACTGCCCAAGACGGTTCCGCTCGGATTGCGTCTTGCGGCTGTCCAGTTCGGCTTGGATGCCGAGCCGTTGTTTTTCTACTATGTCCATTGACAGGGGCATGTGTCAGATACCGAAAAGCGCCAGATCATCGATGCGATGTTCCCACACCCAGTCAATGCCTTCGGCCCCCTCATACCCAAGATAACTGCTGTCAAAGTAACCGCACAGGAACAGGTTAAATTGCACCTTCTTGCCGTAAGCGCTACGTAATTGCGTCATTTTCACCGCTTCTTCCTTGCGGCGCTTGTTCGTATTGGTGTAGTCGCCGGCGGACTTTGCTTCGAAAAACAGCGGCAGTTGCTTGGCCTTAGAGACTTTCGGCATTATGACCGCGTCTACCGGTATATTCACACTCTGCACCCCATTTTCGAGTTTCACCGGCACGTTCATCCGGAAGCTGAAGGTGCCGGGTTGCATCGCATCAAAGCGGGTGCCGTTACCGGCTGGAATCTGAGTGTAGCCGCGAGCCTCAAGCCACGTCTTGATTGCGGCCAGTTGGCGCTTTTCCTGGGCGTTCCGAATGATCGGATTGGCGACCGAACCGCAAAGCCGGTCGGCAACGATGGTGGCGGCCCTATGAATTTCTGTCTTGGTCGGTGCCTTTTTAGTCTCAAGCCAGACAAAGATATCCGGATCGGCCATTTTCTCTATGATCGTACCAATCTTGGCGAGGTCCCGGTCAATGTCGTCGTAAGCCATCTTCACGGGGAGTTTTTTCTCATTCTCCATACGCTTTACCATGCTGGCCGATATACCGGCCAAGCCGATAAGCCGGTCAACAGCGAGCGGAGGACATGTGGACATACGGAGCGTCGGAAGAATATCCGGGTTGTTGCGGAAGATGGCTGGAGAAATATCGGTCAGATAACTGGTCGAGATGAGTGCGGCCTCAACATCCCTGGTCGTCTGAACGCGGGTTTCGCGGAAGGCAACAGGCGCGAAACTCATGAACCACTCGTTGTACATATCCACTGATCGGGCAATATCGGCTTTCCATTGGCGGAGCTTATTACTATTTACAGGCATACTGCCTCCGGATTACGTTTATTGCCTGGTGGAGCTGCGGCATCATGCGTCAGGCAGTTTTTTCGCCAGCGCAATCGTGTAGCGGTAATACCCGGAATTCTTTTCAGCAGCCGGCGATTATTACCGCCTGACGCAAAAAGCGCTCGACCTGGTCCAGCGATCCCGCTTCACTGTACAGGCGCAGAACCGGTTCGGTGCCGGACGGACGGATCAGCAGCCAGTCACCGTTTTCAAAAATGAATTTGAAACCGTCGCTGAAATTGGTGGAGGCAACCCGCTGGCCATCAATCGCTGCCGGAGGGTGAGAGAGCAGTTTTGCGATCAGCTGCTCCTTGGCGGTAAGTTCGATATGACGATCAATCCGTTGATAATAGAAATGCCCGATATCGTCCATCGTCTCATCAAGCAGCTGCCGCAGCCCCTTGCCGCTGACCGCGACCGCCTCCAGCAGGAGAAGCCCGAGCAGGATTCCGTCACGCTCCGGGATATGCCCCTTCACCCCCAGCCCCCCCGACTCTTCACCCCCCATGAGGATATCCCGTTCCAGCATCAGCTCACAGATATGTTTGAATCCGATCGGTGTCTCAAAAAGTTCCAGCCCGAATTTTTCGGCCAGCAGGTCCACCATGCGGGTTGTCGAAACCGTTTTGACCACCGCTCCGGTCATCCCCTTATATTCGATCAGGTGCCGCAGGATAACGGTAAAGATACAGTGGGAGGAGAAAAAGTCCCCGTTTTCATCGACCGCGCCGATCCGGTCGGCATCGCCGTCAAGCGCCAGGCCGACCCTGTATGCCCCGCTTTTGAGCAAGGCGGATAATTCCTGCAGGTTCTGACCGATCGGTTCAGGCGGCAACCCACCGAACGAGGGATTTTCACTGGAGTGGATTTCATCAACCCCCGGCAGGAGGCGCGGTATATAACCGCAGCCGGCTCCGTACATCGGATCAACCACCGCCCCGATTCCGGCTTTTGTGATCAGATCAAGGTCGACATATCGGCTGATCTGGTGGAAATATCCTTCACATGGATCAAAAAGCTCAATCGTCCCCTTTTTCAGGGCTTCGTCAAAGGGTGTCGACACCACTCGCCGGCCGTTCTCCAGGTTGAATGCAACGATTTCTTCAAGAATCCTGGTTGTGGCGGGGAGAGCGGAACCACCAAAAGCCTCCTTGAGCTTGAAGCCGTTATACTCCGGTGGGTTATGGCTGGCGGTGACCATCACCCCGGCGCCGGACCCGGTCTCACGCACGGCCCATGATACCGCGGGGGTCGGGGCATAATCCTCCGTCAATCGTACCCGGATACCGTTGCCGGCTGCAATTTCCGCCACCCGCCGGGCAAAATCGCGCGACATGAAACGGCGGTCGTAGCCGATCACCACCCCTTTATCCCCCAAACCTTCACGATTCAGATAATCCATGGTGGCCTGGGCCACCCGTGACAGGTTTTCAAAGGTGAAATCACGGGCAATAACTCCCCGCCATCCATCGGTACCGAACTTGATCTGCATCGTTCCCCCTCACATTCATAAAATCATTCACAAAAAAACCGTTACCCGGCGATTAGCAGTGCAGCCGGCATGCGCCATTATCCCCAGATCAAATACCCCGGCTCATAAATGGTGCCGAGAATCGGGTGGTGCGGGATTATCCGGAGCATGAAACCGTGCCGGCCGCAGAAACGGCATTCAAAGAACCCGCCGAATTCATAGAGCCCTCCCCCGAGGTCGTTTTTCATCTCCAGCTTCACCGTCTCGCCCCCCTGAATGTTGCCGGTCGAATCCAGCACCCCGAAATAACCCTCAACCGATACGTGCTCAACGGGAATATCCCCCAGCGCTATCCGGGCGGAGACAGGAACTAGGCTGCCGACCGCAACGGAATCCGCCGCCTCCGCCTCGGCCTGCTCGATGCGAATCTGCGGCCACGCCTTGAACAGGCTCACTTTCCATCGCGCCAGATCAAGGGCCAGCGCCATATCGTCATCGACCAGCCGCTTCCATTGCATATACGACGGGATGTAGGAGTGGGCGGTATACTCCTGCACCATGCGGTCGGTGGAAAAAACCGGACAGAGGCTCTGCATGGAGGCTTTCATCGTGGCGATCCATGAGCGCGGAACGCCGTCGCTCCCCTGTTCGTAGAAATGGGGGACAACCTCCTTTTCCAGCAGATCATACAGGGCCCGCCCTTCGACCTGGTTCTGGTATTCAAGGTCATCGTAGACCTCCCCCTTGCCGATCGCCCAGCCGTTGTTCCCCTGGTACCCTTCACACCACCAGCCGTCAAGAACGCTTAAATTGAGGCCGCCGTTGAAGGCAACCTTCATGCCGCTGGTACCGCTCGCCTCCATCGGCCTGAGCGGCGTATTGAGCCAGACATCGACCCCCTGCACCAGATGACGGGCGACCTCCATATCGTAATCCTCGATAAAGACGATCCGATGGCGGAACCGCTCCAGATGGCACGTCTGTACGATCTGCCTGATCAGCTCCTTCCCCTCCTGATCCTGGGGATGGGCCTTCCCGGCAAAGATGAACTGCACCGGCATTGCCGGGTTGTTGAGAAGGAGGGCCAGGCGATCCAGATCGCGCAACAGCAGGGTGCCGCGCTTATAGGTCGCGAAACGGCGGGCAAAACCGATCGTCAGCACCTCGGGATCGAGAACCTCCTCGGCAATGGCGATCTCCTTGGTCGTCGCGCCGACCTTGATCAGCTGCTCCTTGAGCCTTTTGCGGGCAAAATCCACCAGCTTTTCGCGGCAGCTCAACCGGGTGCGCCACAGTTCGGCATCCGGGATCCTGACGATCCGGCGCCAGACAGAGTGGTCGGTTGGATCTTCCAGCCAGCGGGTCCCGAGATAGCGTATCAGCAGGCTGGCCATAAGGTTCGACATCCATGAGCGGGTGTGGACGCCGTTGGTGATCGAGGTGAGCGGCAGCTGTTCCTCCGGCAGTTCCGGCCAGAGGTTCTTCCACATGGCGCGCGATACTTCGCCGTGCAACTGGCTGACGCCGTTGGCGTGCCCGGCCAGCTTAAGCGCCAGCACCGCCATGCAGAAAGACTCCTGCCGGTTTTTCGGGTTCTGACGCCCCAGGCCGATGAATTCATCATGGCTGATTCCGAGCGACTTGAAATAGCCGGAAAAAAAGCTGTCCAGCAGTTCCGGGGCAAAGTGGTCGATGCCGGCTTCAACCGGGGTATGAGTCGTAAAGATGTTGCCGGCGCTAACAATTTCGCGGGCCTCGTTGAAACGGATGCCCCGCTTTTCCATCAGCAGGCGGATGCGTTCCAGAGCCAGGAAAGCGGCATGCCCCTCGTTCATGTGGCAGACATTGGGAATGATCCCCAGCAGACGCAGGGCGCGGATGCCGCCGATGCCGAGGAGAATCTCCTGGATCATGCGCATCTCTTTGTCGCCGAAATAGAGTTGGGCCGTGATCAGGCGGTCTTCGGGACGGTTTTCCTCCAGGTTGGTATCGAGCAGATAGAGCGGTACCCGGCCGACCTGGACCCGCCAGATATGCACCTTGAACCGGCGCGGTCCGAATTCCAGTTCAAACACCAGGGGTGCTCCGGCTTCGTCCCGCTCAAGGGTCAACGGGAGGCTGTAAAAGTCATTCTCGGGATAATACTCCTGCTGCCACCCTTCGTTGTTGAGGTACTGGCGGAAATATCCCTGCCGGTAGAGCAGGCCGACGCCGACCAGCGGCAGCCCCAGATCGGACGCCGACTTGAGATGATCTCCGGCCAGAATGCCGAGACCGCCGGAGTATACCGGCAGCGATTCATGCAGGCCATACTCCATCGAGAAATAGGCGATCTTCATGTTCGAAGCGCCGTTGCTTGTTTTCTGAAACCAGGTTTTTTCCTGAAGATAGTCGGTCAGCTTCTCATCCACCAGTTTGAGGTGCGCCATGAAGCCTTCGTCGCCCTTGAGCGCCTCCAGCGTTGTTTGCTGCAGAATGCCGAGCATTTCTACCGGGTTGTGGCGAGTTGATTTCCAGAGATCCGGATCCAGCCGGCGGAAGAGAGCGGTGGCATCCGGTTCCCAACACCACCAGAGGTTGTACGCCACACGCTGCAGTGCGGCCAGTTCGCCGGTAAGGGAGGGAACAACCGTGAATTTGTGCAGTATTCTGGTGAAGTCCATGGAATCCTCCTATTTGATCAGCTGATTCAACTCGAAAATCGGCAGCAGCACCGCCAGAACCACGATCCCGACCGCCAGACCCATCGCCAGGACCAGCAGCGGCTCCATCAGCCCCATCAGGCGGGTCAGGCGCGCGCTGAACTCCCGCTCATAGGCAACGCCTGCCTTGACCAGCATACCTTCCAGATTGCCGCTCTTCTCACCGACCCCCGCCAGATGCACCAGCAGCGGGGGAAAAAGGGGACTCTTCTTCAGGCTTCCGGAGAGGCTCCCCCCCTGGGCAACCTCCTCCATCACGCCGCGAAGATACGAGCGGTAGACCCGGTTGACAACAACTTCGCCGGTGATCTCCAGGGCCCGCATGATCGGCACCCCGCTGGAGAGGAGCAGCCCCAAAACCCGGGCAAAGCGGGAGAGGATAAGACGCTGCAGCATCCCTCCCGCCAGCGGCAGGCGGAGCAGCAGGGTGTCGCGCTTCAGGCGGAGGTCGTCGCGCTTCATGGCCTTGCGATAGAGGGGAACCGAGGCGATGATCAGGGCGGTGGGAATCCACCAGTAC
>JBAQPK010000681.1:0-2391 GCA_049305715.1 Desulfuromonadaceae bacterium
GTCGTGGAGCTGGTGGAGGGGTTACTGCCGTAGAGACGCAAAATTTTGCGCCTCTACTTCCTGGTTTTTCTTGTAGCCTTGGCAGGTTCTTCAACCGTCAGATTGTAGCCACAGTTACGGGGGAGCCATCGCAGGGTTGGAACCAATTCCGGCGTCAGCTGTATGCAGCTGGGATTGATCTCAAAACGACGCTCAAAAATCTTGCACCGGCGAGAAGCAACATCAAGAAAACGGCAGGCTGACTGCATATAGAAGATATTACCCCGTTCATCTTCTATCTTTTCAAAACAGCAGCTTCCGCACTGTTTACAGCGACTGTCCCAATCTGAATTTCCACCGGACACGTCAGCGGCCATCTATTTTTTACCTCTCTGGCCCCTTGACCGCATCATCTCTCCCAACGTTCCCATCCCTTTGGGAGCATCATCGGCCTGCCGACGAAACTCGGTCATCACGGCCTCTTCCTCGGCGGCGGCACGGGCCGGACCGGCCAGGGCAAGGGAGATGCGGCGGCTGGCGCGGTCGATGCTCTCGATCTTGACTTCAACCTGTTCCCCTTCCTTGACGACTTCCCGGGGGTGGTTGATCCGCTTGCCCGCTCCCAGTTTCGATATGTGAAGCAGGCCGTCCACTCCGTCGCTTAAGGTGACAAACGCTCCAAATGTGTCCAGACGTGCAACAGTCCCGGTATGAAACGATCCCTCCGGGTACTTGGCAGCAACCTGATCCCACGGGTCAGCCAGGGTATCCTTGATACTCAGGGAGATTCTGTCTTTTTCCCTGTCGATTGATTTGATCACAACTTTCAGCTGCTGGCCGACGCTCAGCACATCGCGAACATCTTTTACCCGGCTCCAGCCGATCTCTGATATCGGAAGCAACCCTTCCAGACCGCCTATATCGATAAAAGCGCCATAATCCTGCAGGGAGATAATCGTTCCAGACACCGTCATCCCTTCGCTGATCCCCGCCTGCGCCTCCTCTTTCAACCGTTGCTGTTCTTCCTCCAGCAGGGCGCGCCGGGATACGATGATGTTGCGGCCATTTTCCGCGTATTCACTGATACGAAACGTCAGGCGTGTGCCGATCAGCGCGTCGGGGCTCTCAACGCGCCGGAGCGCGATCTGGGAATACGGGCAGAACGCACGGGCCGTCCCCCCGAGCTTTATTTCATACCCTCCCTTGATCTCTTTCTCAACCACCCCTTCCACCGGAACCCCCGCCTGCCAGGCCTGCTCCAGCTGGGCACTCCCCCCTCCGGAAGCGCCGCCCCCGATTCTGGTCGTGAAGTGCATCTCACCATGGCTTGAAGAGAGGAAATAGGCGGAAATGATGTCGCCTTCCGCAACGGTGAGGTTGCCGCCGCTATCGAGGAATTCCTTCCGCTCAATGACCCCCTCCCCTTTCTGACCGGTATCCATGAAGATCCATTCCGAACCGATCTTCAGCACTTTACCGGTCAGTTTCTGTCCGGGCTCCAGCCAGCTTCTCCCCTGTTCATTACTCTGCTCAAAAAGCGCGGCAAATTCACCGTCTTCGGTTATCTCAGTTTCCTCAACCATGTCATCGTCAATGTCATGCTTACTTTTCATATGCTCTTCACTCCTCTTTAAGTTAAAAACAGTATGCTTTGGTTCCTGTCTGACCAGTTCCGGACTATAACACAACTTACCGGATATTCAATTATGTATAGATACCGACCGGTGTTTTGCAGAATTTGTTTTTTCCATCTCCCCCCCTTGAAAACCTGGCGTCTTGTGATTATGTTAACGGTATTCAAATTTCATCACACCGAAGGAGACGCACCAGTCATGTCCAAGACCACCAAACAGTTCCAGACCGAAGTACAGCAATTGCTCGATCTGGTGATCCACTCGCTGTATTCAAACAAAGATATCTTTCTCCGGGAACTGATTTCCAACGCCTCGGATGCGATCGACAAGGTCCGCTTCGAATCCCATTCCGACGAATCCCTTCTGGAAGGGAACAGCGACTGGAAGATCAAGCTGATTCCTGACAAGGAAGCCGGTACCCTGACCATCCGCGACAACGGCATCGGCATGAACATGGCCGAAGTCGAAGAAAACATCGGCACCATCGCCCGCTCCGGCACCAAGGCGTTCATGCAGTCGCTGAAAGAAAAGGCCGCCAGCGGCGATCCGGAACTGATCGGTCAGTTTGGCGTCGGCTTTTATGCATCATTTATGGTTGCAGACCGGGTAACAATGGAAACCCGCAAGGGCGGAGCCGTTGCCGACGGCTGCCGCTGGGAATCGACCGGCGACGGCAGCTATACGGTCGAAGAGTGCAGCCGCGAACTGCGCGGCACCGAGATCACCCTCCATCTCAAGGAAGAATTCAAGCAGTATCTGGATGAATGGAAGATCCGCT
>JBAQPK010000682.1:0-3377 GCA_049305715.1 Desulfuromonadaceae bacterium
CAGCCAGGCAACACTGTCGTCCCGATTGGAACAGGAGTCTGCTATTGCGGCTGCAGGGATTGAATTCGTTCGTCTGACAAACCTCGTACCCCGGGTGGTTCGCCTTCCGGATCTCGAGGATGTTGGCGCTTCGCTACTGCCGAAATCGTTCAACATGGCCGTTACGGCAGCAATGAAATCCAATCCGGAAATTGCCGCACTTACAGCAGAGCTGCATGCTGCAAAAATTGATCAGTCGGCTGCAAAGAGTCGATTTCTACCGCGTGTCGATGCGGAGTTCACCTATAGTTATGCCCTTCACGCAGGGGGTGACACCAGCTCTGCCGGCCAGACAGACAGGCGCAGCATGATGGTGCTCAACTGGAACCTTTTCAGTGGCGGAAGTGATTACCAGAACCATGTTGAACGCACCGCGCGGCATCATGAACTGCAGTATCGCCTGGACGACCAGCGCCGCCGTGTTGCTCAGACACTGTCTGCCAACTATGCAACGCTTGCAACAACAAGTGAGCGTATCAACTCGGGCTACCAGGAGCTGAAGTCAATCTCAACCGCAGCTGAGGCCATGTCAAAACGCATGCTTTCCGGCAACCAGTCCCTACTGGATCTGCTTGATGTCTTCGACCGTTTCTACCAGGTTCGCTCCCGTCTGGTCAGCTTGCATGTCCTCGAAATGAGTACGGTGGCTCAGTTGGTCCGATTAACGATCGGGGCTCCTGTGGCGGCTTCCGGGATAAAGACAGAACCAACCGTTACAGGTACGCTGAAAAGTACGACGGCACCGCTCGCCACAGTCGATGCAATGAAGATTCAGGGTAATGGCGACAGCGACCAGCTCGCAAGACTGAAGAAAGGCACCCTGGGCGCCTCCGAACCAGCCAGGAATGCATCAGCGCCTCTTGAAACAGCTAATAAAGTAAAACAATGATTGCCTAGCGGAGGATTATTCGTATGGAAACGCGTCATAGTGATAACGACGGCTCGGACATTTTCTGGCCCGGCTATGTAGATGCCGTTACCAATTTGGTACTTAACCTTCTTTTCCTTCTGACTATTATGACCGTCGCCGTATTCATGTTTGCCCTCGAATTGGGGCGCGCCAGCAAGGGTGGGCCGGAGAATCCGCAGGCCGCTTCCACCAAACAGAATGCCGCAGCCGCTCCCAAGTCAGCAACTGATCCTGTTACGGAAAACATTGCGTTGAAACGTGAAATAGAGCGCCTGAATATGAAGCTTGCGCAGCAGGTTTCCCAGAATGTGCAGGCTGGCGGCCTGGCAAAAAGTGTCGATGTAACGTCCGCGGTACCAAAGCCGCTAAGTGGGCTCGACAAGACGCTTGCAAGCGATTTCGAAATCAGAGTGAATTTCAAGGATGAAGCCGTTGCATTTACGCCGGCAGAACACGATCGGCTGCTCGAATCATTGAAACCGATCGTGGCACGTGAAAAAACAACTATTTACGTCGAGGTCCCCCCCGGTTTTTCCGAGGCCAAGCGTATGGGCTTCTATCGAGCCATGGCGGTACGGAATATACTGATTGAAATGAAGATACCCAAGGAGCGTATTGATATTTCTGTGCGTGAAGGAAAAAACAATGCAAACGCCTCACTCGTCAGGGTCAGGGCGCGTTGATGGGGACTACGCAACGTTCCATACACAGTAAGGCATGTGATTTTTTTACGGACGTATCACCCCAGCGCACCTTTGTGCTGCTACTGCTGTTCAGCAGCGTAAGTGTATTGCTGTGGGCCGGGTTTGCCAAAGTCGATGTCATTGTGCGTACCGAGGGACAGATCATCCCTGCCGGCAAGTCGCAAATTGTGCAGCATCTTGAAGGGGGCATTGTTCGGAAAATTCTCGTTCAGGAAGGCCAGCTCGTTGTTGCCGGGCAGCCGTTGATGGAGTTGTCGGATGTACAGACCCGCTCAAATCTGGGACAGGAACAGTCAAAACTTGACGCCTTGCGTGGTCGCGAGGCCCGCCTTCTTGCCGAGTTGAATGGTCAAAACACGATTATCTTTCCTAAAAACCTTAACGACCCCAATGTAATTCGCGTGGAAACCGCCGCATGGCAGGCCCGTCGCGCCCAACTTGCCGAAGAGGTACAGGTGTTGCAGGCTCAGGGCATGCAGAAGAAGAACGAACTCACGGAAATAACTTCAAAGCGGCAGAATCTGCTGGAAGAGCTGGAGTTGGCAAAAAAACAGCACCAGGTGATTGATGGTCTGAGGAGAAACAACGCAGCCTCCGAAATGGAAGTGCTGGAAGCCCAAACGCGTATACAGCGACTCAAATCGCAGATAGCCGAAGCAGCAAATGCTGCTCCTCGCCTGCGATCCGCGCAGTCTGAATCTGAATCACGGGTGAAAGAGGCTGTTGCCCGTTTCCGTGCTGAAGCATCCTCGGCGTTGACGCAAGTACGCGAGGAACTTGAAAAATCAAGTCACGAAATCGGCACCAACGTCGACCGGCTCGACCGGAATATCGTCAGGACTCCGGTCGCGGGCCTCATCAACAAGTTGAATATCACGACCATTGGCGCCGTAGTGCGTCCCAGCGAAATATTGCTGGAAATCACCCCGAGTGATCAGCGCATTGTCATCCAGACCCGCTCAAACCCCAACGACCGCGCCAACCTGCGCCGGGGGTTGCCGGCGCGTGTGCGTGTCGGAGCATATGATTATTCAACGTACGGTACATTTGAAGGCCATGTAACCGAGGTCAGCGCAGATACGTTGAGTGATGAAAAAGGCAACCGCTATTACCGTGTGAATGTCGAAGTCGATGTATCAAACCTCATGTCCCGGGTACGCCAGCCAGGCGTGCTGATGCCCGGCATGGCTGCAAGTGCGGACATTGCGGTCGGCAAGCGGACAATTCTGTCATACATCCTTTCTCCCCTGCTGAAGTTCCGTGACGGGGCGTTTCGTGCCGGGTAAATTCCACTCACACCTGCAAGACAAATACACCCACAAAGAGAGAATTTTATGTTTAAGCAACTCAAGTTTTACTACATTGCTGTGTCACTGCCATTTATCTTACTGCTTACCGGCGCTGCGTTTTTTCATGAAGCAATCGGATCAACGATAAGCCGCAACCCCCATCCGCAGATCAACTATACCATATTTTGTATTATTCTTTTCGGCGGATTACTCATCTTGCTCAGTGTTCACAAGTTGATTCACGAAGCCAAAATGATCGTAGAGTATTCCAGAGCCAGAAAAACCAACTCCGATCTGGCTACCCTTCAAAAAATGGCTAACAGTTATACCGGCGATATTTCTTATGTACTGCAAATGGTAGCGGCTTCGGGTGGCCGCTCTATTTCCCATCAGGAACAGGCGGCCATTGAGCATGAACTGACAAATGCCCGGAAT
>JBAQPK010000683.1:0-2652 GCA_049305715.1 Desulfuromonadaceae bacterium
CCATAGAGATGCACCGGAATGATCGCCCTGGTCCGCTTCGTGAGACAGGCTTCCAGGCGTGCCATATCCATCAGCCATGACTTCGGGTGGACATCGCAGAAAACCGGAACGGCACCGGTCGAGCAGATCGCGGTAACCGTCGGAATCGCCGTATTGGGAACGGTTACCACCTCGTCCCCCGGCCCGACCCCTGCCGCCAGGAGCGCAAGCTTGAGCGCGTCGGTACCGGAATTCACGCCGATGACATATCCCTCTTCCCCGCCGGTCAGGTAATCCCTGAAGGCAGCCTCGAATTGCTCCACCTCCCTGCCCATGATGTACCAGCCGCTGTCAAGAACCCTGGCGACAGAAGCATCTATCTCGTTTTTCAGCTCAAGATACTGGGTCCGCAGATCCAGAAAGGGAATATTCATCGTTCACCTCGAACGCGAAAAATACTTTTCAGTTTTCGATAGATGATCAGAAGGACGAGGATGGCCCGGTGCCGGTATCTCAGACAGGCCAGTCTGATGCCAAAAGTAATGCCGATTGCGTCACCGGCTAATTGGTAGAAGGAGCGGCGAATCGCCGCCGCCTCCGCATCGGCGCATCCGAGAGCGTCCAGGAGTGATCCCTCGCCGCGTGGCGCAGCGGCGGCATCCAGCGCAACCTTGCTGTAGAAGCTGCGCAGGTGGAGCCTGCAGACAGCCAGCAGATTCTCGCCAAGATCTTCCCGCAGCGAAGGATGTGAGAATATCCCGGCGCAACGCCGGAGCAGCTCGTTCCCGGTCCGCCGGTACAGATCGATTTCGAGATTCGTACCGCTCCAGGAGCCTTCGTGTGCGCGATATTTTACCAGGGGCGCATTTACGTACAGTATTTTTTCAATGAGTCCACATTTGGCTAACAGATAATACTCTCCGTACAACCCCACCCCGGAATCACAAAGTTCTTCCATCCCCCCCAGCATACGAAGGGTGCCGGTTTCAAAAACCCCATAGGTGCCGATAAGTTTCAGCCGACCGTTAAAATATTCCCGCAGGAACTGACGCCCCGTCAGAGGTTTCTCGCCTCCCGAATGACACTCCCCATGTATTGGAGATGCATCACCGTACAGCATTTCGTACGAGGAAAACGCACAGGGGGGGCAATCGAACCTGATCAAGGCATCGTGAATGGATTCGAGAAAATTCGGCGCATAAAGATCATCATCCGCCAGCCAGGTGAAGTATCTTCCCCTGCCCATGCCGAGCAGAGCGTTCATATTTCCAATCTCTTTCAAATTGGAGGGATGATTGACATATCGCACCCTGGGGTCGTCGATGCCGAGATTATCCCCGGTCAGATGCTCAGCGGTATAGTCGTTACCGACAATTACCTCGAAGTCCCCGAAACTTTGTGACAGTACCGACGCTAACGTCTGACGTAACAGGTCAGGACGGTTATAGGTTGTTACGCCTATTGTAAAAAAAGGTTGCGACACTAGCGTGCAGCCCTAACCTGACTTTGTTCACCTTTTTTTGCCTCGACAGAAATCATCAGGTCGCGATCACCCTTCCAATAATACCTGGAGATGCTCAATTCCTCAAAACCGATATATTTCAGAATCGCCCGTATTTTTTCAATCGTAAAACAGTTCTTATGGTATTGACCAGGCCCGTTCTGACTGCCGAAAATCATTGCCATCAGGTACCCCCATCGATTGTCGGTTGCATAGGTGTACTGACCAAACCAGTGATTCCGCTCAATTGCCTCGTCATCATTGCGGTAGAACTCTTTCCATTCATCCTTGGCATTCAGCCACAGCCTGACGGCATCCTCAAAATCAGGGGTTTCAAAGTGGAATATCCCTCCTGTCTTAAGTACCCTGCTGACTTCACGGAAAAACTTGGATTCTTCACTGAATGAAAGGTGTTCAACCAATGAATCCGCACGAATTTCATCTACCGTTCCGTCCGGAAAAGGGAGATTGAATATATCGTAGTTGAATATTTCGATTCCTTCCGGAAACTCCTGGCTTGGGTAGCGGGCCTTGATTTCATCGAGAGTGTCCATATCGATATTTATATACCCGGGCAGGGGCCGCCCCGCACATCCGATATTAAGCTTTATCTCTTTCTTGTTATTCAACTCTGCCGCCATGACCGGGATCCTTTCAAAAGTTCAATTGTATCCTTGATGCCTGAAACCAGATCTCCCCTGTATTCATAACCGGTTTCGAGAAATCGCTGGTTGGATACATGGTACGACAACTGGTTCATAATTTGCGTATCGACAAACTTGACTGAAACATCAGGAACAAAACCTGAAATCACATCGATAATTGACTGTACCGAGGTATTGATCGTGACAACATTGTATACACGGCAATCATAAAGATTCATCCGGATTATCATCGTCAGCGCGTTCACGGCATCAACAATGTCGAGATAGGGCCTGAATTGGTTAAGCGCCGTCCTCCACACCGTAATCGGCTCACCCATAACCGCTTGCCAACAGAATTTGTTGATTGCCGTATGAAACCTCATGCCGGGGGACACGCCGAATATAGTCCCGAAACGACAGGTCACAAAACGCAACCCTTGATTCCGGTGCATCTCTTCAAGCATCCGCTCCGCAGAAAGCTTGGATTCCGCATAGGGACTCTGCGGCTTAAGCTCTTCAGGGGAGCAC
>JBAQPK010000684.1:0-6820 GCA_049305715.1 Desulfuromonadaceae bacterium
CCTTGACTGTGGAATTCCAAACCCTGATTTCTTCCCGGGTTCAAAAGCGGGATAAAAAACTACGGAACATTCCTGTCGCAGAGGCAGCAGATCACGCAAGCAGCTTCCGGACAGCCTCGCTTACAACCTTGCCATCGGCCTTGCCTGCGGTGAGTGGTGTAACCGCCCTCATTACCCGGCCCATGTCCTTGGCGCCATGCGCATCTATATCCAGGATTATCTTCCTGATCAGTGCGTCAATTTCATCGGCGCTCAACTGGGCCGGAAGGAATTCAAGCAGCACAGCCAGCTCCAACTCTTCTTTTTCAGCAAGTTCATCCCGGTTGCCATCCCGGTACATCCGGATGGATTCACGGCGTTGTTTGGCAAGCGTTGATATGACGTCGACGACCGCCTGGTCGTCAAGTCCCGTACGGGTGTCAATTTCGCGATTCGCAATAGCCGCACGCACCATGCGGACAGCCGAAAGGCGCAGGTTGTCCCGCGCCTTCATGGCTGCTTTCATCGCATCGTTCAGCTGCTCTTTCAGTGTCATACTGTTTTTCCTGACCCCGATTAACGGGATACTAATCAATCATCTTACGCTGTTTTTTAAGGGCGCGCTTGCGTGCGGCGATTGCTTTCTTCTTGCGTTTGATGCTTGGCTTTTCGAAGTGTTCACGTTTACGGACTTCGGAAAGGATCCCCGCTTTCTCGCACTGTTTTTTGAATTTCTTCAGTGCCATTTCAAACGGCTCGCTGTCCTTTATTTTTACTCCCGGCATGTAAAATCACCCCCATTCTCTTGTCATTATGTTAAATTAATATACTGTCATCAATGGAAAATTGTTAGTTGTTCACAATAGCATATCGTGCGACTTTGTCAATAAACAAATGTCAAAAGGCTCAAGGAGCAATGGACGAGGGGCGGGAAGCCTTCTCTGAGATGCCTGATATACCGAATCTCCGCCGGAGTTCATTGTATACCGCTTCAGGAGGAATATTCTGATGCCCGAGGAGCACAAGAAGGTGAAAGACCAAGTCGGCCGTTTCATAAACGATTTCGCCGTGAACGCCGCCTTTGCCGGCAATGACTACTTCCGTCGCCTCCTCACCGATCTTTTTAAGAATCTTGTCGATCCCTCCCCGCATGAGGGAAACGGTATAGGAACTGTCGCTCGGATTGGCCTTGCGGTCGAGTATGACCTGATAGACCTCCTGGAGGATATCACCTTTGTCTGTCATAGCCGGACCTCTACCCCTTTATCGCGAAGATATTCCTTTGCCTGTCCGATGGTGTATTCCCGATAGTGGAAGATCGAAGCGGCCAGACAGGCACTGGCCCCGGCGGTAGTAAAGCCGTCGTAGAGATGTTCCAGATTGCCGACGCCGCCGGAGGCGATGACCGGGATTGAAACAGCGTCCACTACGGCGCGGGTCAGTTCCAGGTCATAACCATCCTTGGTGCCGTCGCAATCCATGCTGGTCAGGAGAATCTCGCCGGAGCCGTAAGACTCCATCCTGACGGCCCACTCGACGACATCAAGTCCGGTCGGTTTGCGGCCGCCGTGGGTATATACCTGCCACCGGTTTTCGCCCGGTATTCGGCGGGCATCGATTGCTACGACCGTGCATTGAGAGCCGAAGCGTTCGGCAGCTTCGCGTACGAAATCGGGGTTGTCAACCGCAGCGGTGTTAATGGATGTTTTATCCGCGCCGGCATTGAGCAGGCGGCGGATATCTTCAACAGAGCGAATGCCGCCCCCTACAGTCAGCGGCATGAATACCCGCTCGGCAGTCCGCTGAACAACGTCGATAATGATGTCGCGATCATCGCTTGAAGCGGTGATGTCAAGAAAGGTAAGCTCGTCGGCACCCTGGCTGTCGTACATCTCGGCAATCTCGACCGGATCGCCGGCATCGCGCAGCTCCAGGAACTGGACCCCTTTGACGACACGCCCCCCTTTTACGTCGAGGCAGGGAATTATACGTTTGGTCAGCATTTTCGGATTTGTCCCTTTGTAAGTGCGATCGCTTCGCTCAGTCTGATCGCCCCGGTATAAACAGCCTTGCCGGTGATGACGCCGGATACTCCTGAGGATTCAATCGCCATCAGGTTCTCGATATCCCTCAGGGTTGAGACACCGCCGGAAGCGATGACCGGAATGGAAATGGATTCGGCCAGCTCCTTGGTTGCCTCCAGATTCGGTCCCTGCAGCATCCCGTCCCGGGCGATATCAGTATAAATAATGGCCGAGACACCAAAGTCCTCAAACTTTTTGGCAAGATCGACAGCAGTGACGTCGGTCAGTTCGGCCCACCCCTGGACGGCTACCATGCCGTTTTTAGCGTCGATGCCGACCACGATCCGCCCTGGAAACTTTGCACAGGCCTCACGTACCAGCTCAGGGTTGCGCTGTGCGGCGGTACCGATGATAACGCGGGAAAGCCCCATTGAAAGATATGCCTCGATGGTGGCGATGTCGCGGATACCCCCTCCCAGTTGTGCCGGGATAGTGATTGTCCTGAGGATCGCCTCGATGGCTCCCCTGTTTTTCGGTTGGCCGGCGAAAGCACCGTCAAGGTCTACGATATGCAGCAGTTCGGCCCCCTGCACCTCCCATTCGAGCGCCTGTGCGCCGGGGTTGTCGTTGAATACGGTATCTTTCTCCATCATACCCTGTTCCAGGCGGACGCATTTTCCTTCTTTAAGATCTATGGCGGGAATTACGATCATTTCAGCTCCGCAAAATTCTTCAGTATTTTCAGTCCAATCGCCTGTGATTTTTCAGGGTGGAACTGGGTGGCGACGATGTTATCCTTCCAGACCGATGAGCAGAACTCGATCCCGTAGTCGGTCGTTGTGGCGATGACGCTGCTGTCATCCGGCTTGACGTAATAGGAGTGGACGAAGTAGACGTTGCTGCCGTCTTCGACCCCTTCAAAAACAGGCGGACGATGTTTGAACGAAAGTTGGTTCCACCCCATCTGCGGCACTTTCAACCTCTCTCCTGCAACCGTCATCTGATCGGAAAAGCGGAGGACGTGACCGGGGATGACATTCAGGCCGTTATACAGGCCAAACTCCACACTGTCAGTGAACAGGAGCTGCATTCCGACACAGATCCCCAGGAACGGCCTCCCTTCGGCAATGACTTTCAGGATCGGCTCGACAAACCCCCCCTGTTCGAGGTTGCGCATGCAGTCGCGAAAAGCACCGACACCGGGCAGCACGATCTTTTCGGCCTGAAGAACGACCTGCGGATCGTCGGTAATGACAGCCTCGCTGCCGATCTTTTCAAAACCCTTTTGCACGGAACGCAGGTTGCCCATGCCGTAATCGATGATGGCAATCATGGCTAGCCGGCGATTCTTGAAAAATCGGCAATCTTGCCGAACAAACGGGCTATTGTGGTCAGGAGAGCCAGGCGGTTTGCCCGAACCCGCTGATCTTCGGCCATGACCATTACTTTGTCGAAGAAACGGTCTACCGGCACGCGCAATGTGGCAATTTCGGTCAGTGCATCCAGCCAGGCTCCTGTTGCGATCAAGCCATCCGTCGAGCTCTTCACCAGCTGGACCGCTTTGTATAGTTCACCTTCAGCATCGTCCTGGAAGAGGCTTGGATCGACCGGAGCGTCCATACCCTCCTTGATGATGTTGCCGACACGCTTGAATGCCACGGTCAGCGGCTCAAAGTCCGGGTTGGTCTTGAATTCCGCCAGCGCGGCAATACGCGCCTTGACATCGACAAGATCATCGAACCCGGCGGCGATAGCGGCATCTACTGCATCGGTGTCGAACGAGGTTCCCATCTGGTTGATAAAGCGTGCCCGGAAAAATTCCAGCACATCGCCTGCAACCTGCTCTTTCGGACGGGTCAATTTGGCCGCCAGAAGCTCCAGAGACTGATCTATCTGTTTGCGTAACGACAGGCGATACCCTTTGTCGAGAATGATGGAAATGATGCCGATGGTCGCACGCCGTAGTGCATACGGGTCGGCGGCGCCGGTCGGGATCAGTCCGACTCCGAAACAGCCGCAGATCGTATCCAGTTTGTCGGCGATCGATACAAAGGAACCACAGTCTGACGCGGGGAGTTCTCCTCCCGCCTGGGTTGGCAGGTAATGCTCGGCAATGGCGTTGGCGATGTCGACTGTTTCGCCTTCCAGCAGGGCATATTCGCGCCCCATGATTCCCTGCACCTCGGGAAATTCACACACCATGGCGGAAACCAGGTCGGCTTTGCAGAGCCAGGCGGCACGGGAGGTCTGCGTCTTGACAGCCGGATTGATCCGGTCGGCCAGTCCCTCGGCCAGACCCCTGAAGCGCTCCATCTTCTCAAACGATGTCCCCAGCTTTTGCTGGTAGACGACTTTTTTGAGCGATTCTACCCGGTCATCGAGGCGAACCTTTTGATCCTCCTCAAAGAAAAAGCGGGCATCGGATAATCGGGCGCGCAGAACCCGCTCGTTTCCTTTGACGACAACCGTGGGATCTTCGGTCAGGGTGTTGTTGATGGTTATAAAGCCGGGGAGCAACCCTCCGCCGGCATCAACAATCGAAAAATAGCGCTGGTGGCTGCGCATGGAGGTAATCAGCACTTCTTTGGGGACCTTCAGGAATTCGGAGGAGAAGGTGCCGTGAACGGCGCTTGGATATTCGACCAGATAGGTGACCTGTTCCAGCAGTTCTTCGTCGGGCAGCAGGTGTCCACCGGCGGCTACGGCGACCCGGTGCGATTCACGACGGATGATTTCCTTGCGCTTTTCCGGATCGGGGATGACAAAATGACGCTCACACTCGACCAGGTAGCTCTCAAAATTACTGACCGGAAACGGGGTGTTGGCCATGAAGCGGTGACCTCGGGATATTTTGCCGCTTTCAATCGTGCCGAAGGAGAAGGGGACAACCGTGCCGTCGAACAGCGCCACGATCCAATGAACCGGCCGGGCAAAGCGCACGTCCTGATTCCCCCAGCGCATCGATTTTTTGAAAGGGATGCTTGCGACCAGAGCCGGCAGCAGTTCCGTCAGGATCTCATAAGTCGGGCGGCCGACCTCCTGTTTACTTACGAACAGGTATTCACCCTTGTCGGTGGTAATCGTCTGGAGGGCGGCAACGTCAACTCCCTGTCCGCGGGCAAAGCCTTCGGCCGCCCTGGTCGGTTTACCGTCTGCGTCGTAGGCCGCCTTGACCGAGGGGCCGGTAGCGGTGATCTCGGCGTCCGGCTGCACCGCCGGAATACCCTTCACTACCAGCACCAGGCGGCGCGGTGTCGCCAGCGTCTTTATCTCGCTGAAAGTGAGCCGGGCGACTGCAAGTTCCCTGGTTATGATCGTTTCCATCTCCGCGGTGGCGCGTGGAATAAATCCGGCCGGAATTTCTTCGCAGCCGATTTCAAGAAACAGTTCTTTCGTGTTCATCAGGCGGCACCTCCTTTCAGCAGCGGAAAGCCCAGTCGTTCGCGCATCCGCAGGTATCCTTCGGCACAGACACGGGCCACGCCCCGAACGCGGCCGATGTAGGAGGCGCGCTCGGTAACAGAAATCGCCCCGCGGGCATCAAGCAGGTTGAATGTGTGAGAGCATTTCATGACGTAATCGTAGGCCGGCAGCACCAGGTCCTTCTCAACCAGACGCAGACACTCCTTTTCGTACATGGAAAAGAGCTGCAGCAGCATGTCGACATCGGCCTCTTCGAAGTTGTGACGCGAAAACTCGACCTCGCTCTCGTGGTGAATATCGCCGTATTTTATCCCCTTGACCCACTCCAGGTCATACACATTATCAACCCCCTGCAGGTACATGGCGATCCGTTCGCAGCCATAGGTGATCTCCGACGGTATCGGTTTCAGGTCGATCCCGCCTGCCTGCTGGAAGTAGGTGAACTGGGTAATCTCCATCCCGTCCAGCCAAACCTCCCACCCGAGTCCCCAGGCGCCCAGGGTCGGTGATTCCCAGTCGTCTTCGACAAAGCGGATATCGTGTTTGGCAGGATCGAGCCCGAAGGAGCGGAGCGAATCCAGGTAGAGGTCGAGGATATTGAGCGGTGAAGGCTTCATGATGACCTGAAACTGGTAATAGTGCTGCAACCGGTTGGGGTTCTCGCCGTAACGGCCGTCGGTGGGGCGTCGTGACGGCTCGACGTAGGCCACGTTCCACGGCTCGGGACCGAGTACGCGCAGGAAGGTGGCAGGATTGAAGGTGCCGGCCCCTTTTTCGGTGTCATAGGGCTGCTGGATGATGCACCCCTGTCTGGCCCAATAGCCCTGCAGGGAGAGGATAAGGTCTTGAAATGTCACGCATGTACCTCCGGATGGGGAGTGTGATTAAATCGTGCAGAAAAGAAATGTATCTTTTAGCAGGAATAGCGGCTTCGGTCAAGGTTGCGAAGGCATGATCCGAAAAAAACGGGCGTGGGAGCCGGAGGAGCAATTCTGCCGGCGATACGTTTTTACAGAAGCAGCGAAAGAGATTCTGTGACAAATGTCGCCTGGTCAAGTCTGGCGGCGGGATAACTGTTGGTGACGGCACAAACCATTAATCCGGCAGCTTTGGCTGCGGTAATCCCGGCAGGGGTGTCTTCTATAGCCATCGTTGCGTCTTTGGAGAAGCTTTGATGTCGGGAAGAATGAAGGCGCTGGAAGGCAAGCTGGTAGCATTCCGGGTCCGGTTTGCTTGCGGCAACATCATCGGCGGTCACGATAATATCAAAACAGTCTGCAATGCCGAGCCTGGCAAGGATGGGGGCGATGTCCTCCCTGAGTGCTCCGCTGCAAATAGCCAGCGGAATTTTGCACGCATTCAGGTGAAAAATCAGATTCAGCACCCCTGGATAC
>JBAQPK010000685.1:0-2498 GCA_049305715.1 Desulfuromonadaceae bacterium
GATCAACCTGCTTGATTCCCGCCAGCACGCTCTGGGTATCGCCGTTGAAGATCGCCGCTGAAATGTCCGCCAGCAGGCGCCGGTCGATGGTTCCGAGCAGGGTGGCGACATCTTCATCGCTGACGGTGTCGCCGCAGAATGCAAGAACCTGGTCGAGAGCGGTCAAAGAATCACGCATGCTGCCGTCGCCCTTGCGGGCAATCAGTGCCAGGGCGGAGTCGCCGATGGTGACCTTCTCCTGCTCGGCGATATCCCGCAGGCGGCCGATGATTTTGGTCAGCGTCACGCGTTTGAAGTCAAAGCGCTGACAGCGCGACAGGATCGTAACCGGAAGCTTGTGTGGCTCCGTTGTGGCAAAAATGAATTTGACGTGATCGGGTGGCTCTTCCAGTGTCTTCAGCAGAGCGTTGAAGGCGTTGGTGGAGAGCATGTGAACTTCGTCAATGATTATGATGCGGTAACGGCTGTGGGAAGGGAGGTACTTGATGTTGTCGCGCAGGTCGCGGACATCGTCCACGCCGTTATTGGAGGCGCCGTCGATCTCGAAAACGTCTGTTGAGGTTCCTTTGGTTATTTCTTCACATTGTGGGCATTTGTTGCACGGTTCGTGGGTGACCCCTACTTCGCAGTTGAGGGTCTTGGCCATGATACGGGCGGTACTGGTCTTGCCGACGCCGCGCGCACCGGTAAACAGGAAGGCATGAGCCACCCTGCCGGAATCAATGGCATTCTGCAGGGTACGGCTGACATGTTCCTGGCCGACCAGCTCGGAAAAGCTTTGGGGGCGGTATTTCCGTGCCAGGACTTCATAGTGCGTACCGTTGGACAAGAGATCTAACCTCGCAGGTAGTCTGACTCTCCACGTGGTGAAACGGGGAGGGACATGTGGTTCAGGGGGAGGAAGGAAAAAGAAGTTTGCAGACGCATATGATAGCCGGGTTTACCCGCGGCACACAGCAGGAGCCGCTGCCGTTGCTTCCTTCCGGACCTGGCGGAGTTCACGGCGTGCCGTTGCGCGAGGCCCGGCTATCATATCCATCTGCAAACTGTTTGCTCTGCAAAAAACAACTCACGTAACAAGCAATGGTCATTTAACGGGACGCTCAAATTACCACAAGGAAGGCTTGTTGGGCAAGCATAAATACGGAAGGGTCAACGGAGTACAAGACG
The DNA here is from genome assembly GCA_049305715.1 of Desulfuromonadaceae bacterium. Taxonomy (GTDB): domain Bacteria; phylum Desulfobacterota; class Desulfuromonadia; order Geobacterales; family Pseudopelobacteraceae; genus JACRCG01. The sequence goes on from JBAQPK010000685.1 coordinate 1,171, forward strand.
GTAAAAAGAAAAAAGCCTCGGATTGCTCGGGGGCTTTTTGGACTGCAATGGATCGTCGCCAAATTGTTAAATGGCGGAGAGAGAGGGATTCGAACCCTCGGTACGCTATTAACGTACACACGCTTTCCAGGCGTGCTCCTTCAACCGCTCGGACATCTCTCCGCAAGAGCGAACAGGGAATATAGTACAGGATTAAATTTTTGTCCAGCATTTCATAATATGCTTTGAAATCACTCTGTCTGACGGTACATTCCGGGGCGGGGGCGACAGAGTATGAAGATAGCCGTAATCACAGCCATGCCCGAGGAATACCGGGCCGTGGCGGACAGTCTTGGCACAGCGACCGCGGTGCAGGTCGGAACGCTCCGGGCCGGGCGTTTCAGTCTGGCCGGGCATGAATTCCTGCTGGTGGAATCCGGAATGGGTTTTCACAATGCGGCAAAAGCGGCGGAGATGCTGATCCGCGATAATCGTCCCGACCTGCTGGTCTCGGCCGGTTTCTGCGGCGGGATCGCTCCGGATCTTCTGGCCGGGGATGTCATCGTGGCGAAGAAAATAATTATTGCCGATGGGGGGGGCTTTGCGGAGGTTCCGGTAACGTTTTCACCTGCCGGACGGGACTTCGTCGCACATCAGGCGGCCGGGAGGGGGCGGACCGTCGGGGGGACCTTCGTCAGCACATCGACGGTCACGTCCAAAAGCCGCCTGGCGGGGATGCTGCCGGCCTCCTGCCCCAATCCGGTCGTGGAGATGGAGAGCGGGGCGGTTGCCATGGTCGCCGCGGAAAACGGCATCCCGCTGCTGGCAATCCGCGCCGTCAGCGACAGCGCCGCGGAGGAACTGAAATTTTCCCTGGATGAATTCTGCGATCCTGACCTGCGCCGCATTCGCATCGGCAAGGTGCTGATGACAATCCTGCGCAAGCCGCACATTATACCGCAGCTTGTGCGCCTCTCCCGCAGCAGCCGCAGGGCGGCGGAGAGCCTGACGGCCGCGCTGTCACGCCTGTTTCCCGCCCTTTAGAACGCTTCCCGCCGGTGACCAGGGGTAATCCCGCAGATGGTCGCCCAGTTCCTCTCTCGTGAAGCGATTAACCCTCCCCAGCGCCAGAACGACGACTATGACAAGCGGAAGCGTGTACATCAGCACTCCGGAGAGCGCCATGAATCGTTCGCCGATGAACAGCGTCACCCCGATGTTAAAGAGCAGAACCGACAGGTAGAGCAGCGGCCCCATCAGGGAGTGAAAGGGAAGAGTGACGATGCCTGCTGCTCTGTCGTGGAGGCGCCGGCCGTCGATCAGCTGAAAGGCCGCGATCAGGCACAAAC
>JBAQPK010000686.1:0-5900 GCA_049305715.1 Desulfuromonadaceae bacterium
CGGGCTGGTGCCGATGTCGCCGAACACCAGACCCATTGCCTTGACGATGTCGCCCCAATATGAAACGGCTCTATCCTGCTTCATGATGCTGCTCCTGCGTAACAACGTTAGTCATGCATTTTCAATCGGTATCCGACACCCGGTTCGGTGGTTATATGCTTCGGGCGGGAGGGATCACGTTCTATTTTTTTTCGCAGATTGCTTATGGTCACCCGGAGTACTTGAGATTGTTCCTGATATGCGGTGCCCCAGATCTGTTTCAATATATGGGAATGGGTAAGCACCTTGCCGGCATGGGTTATGAACAGGCGCAGCAGGTCGTACTCCGTCGGTGTCAACTGTATCTCGACGCCATCCGTGAAAACCCGGCGCATGGTAAGATCAACCATGAGTTCGCCGCTTCTGAAAACCGGCTCGTCCGCATGCTTCAGGGAACGCCTCAACGCAGCCCTGATGCGGGCCAGCAGTTCTCCGACGCCGAACGGTTTGGTAAGATAGTCATCTGCGCCCGCATCAAGGGCAGCCACCTTGTCATCCTCCCGCTCCCGGACCGAGAGGACGATCACAGGAACATCTGACCACTCACGGATGCGCCGGATAACGTCGATGCCATCCATGTCCGGCAGACCAAGGTCAAGAAGTATTACATCCGGCCTGAATGCGGTGGCGGCGGAAAGGCCCTCGTGCCCGGATTCGGCCTCATGCAGAGAAAATTCTTCAGAAGAAAGGGCGGAGTGAAGGAAGCGCCGGATCGCCGCTTCATCATCAATTACCAGAATCCGGTGCTGGCCGGTGCTGTCGTGGGTATGAGTCATATGTCCTCGTTTCGGACTTCCAACGGAAGCCTGATTTCGATGGTGAGTCCTCCGGAATCGCGGTTTCTGGCGCTGATTCTCCCGCCGTGGGCTTCAACAAACCCTTTGCATATGGAAAGACCGAGGCCGGTGCCGCCAACCCGCTCCGGTACGGCGATGCGGTAAAATTTGTCAAAAAGGCGCGCCAGTTCCGGTTCCGGAACGCCCGGGCCGCAGTCTGAAACCGTGATGCTCAGCCAACTGTCGTCAGCGGATGCCCGTATCTCGAGCGGGCTTTGAGCGGAAGAATATTTGTTGGCATTGTCGAGGAGATTCACCAGGACCTGATTCATGATGACCATGTCAAGCGGCACCAGGGTGAGCCCCGGAGGGAGATCCACCACAACTGCCCGGTCTCCCAGCCGTGATTCCATGGCGTCCAGCGCACACCCCACCAGTTCCTGAATATCGCAGGGTTCAATTTTCAGGCGTATTGCGCCAGCCTCAATGCGGGTCATGTCCAGGAGGTTGCCGACAAACCTGTTGAGGCGTTCGGCCTCATCATAGGCTGTTTCCATGAGTTCATGTCGGGCGTGGATGCTCAAACGGTCGCTTTCCCTGAGTGCAGAGATAGCACCGGTAATGGATACGAGGGGGGTGCGCAGGTCATGGGAGATGGAGTTGAGCAATGCACGTTCGAGGTTGTCCTGGGCCTGGAGGATTCGGGCCTGTTCGGCTTGCCGGGAAAGGCGGGCCTGCTCTTGCGACTGCTTCCGGACTTTGGCAACCAATGAGCTGATTATCACGCCGATGACAATGAAACCGAAAAAAGTGACCAGGTATTCCTTATCGGTAACGCTGAAGGTAAGGCGAGGCGGAACGAAGAAGAAATCGAAGGCAACAACACCGATGAACGCCGTGGCAATTGCCGGCCGCAATCCCAGTTTAGCTGCCGCAATGACGACCGCCAACTGGTAGACCATTACCATATTGGTCGGAACCAGATACGGGCGGATAAATTCACAGACAATTGTCGCAACTGCGACAAGTAAAAGACTGCAAAGATACCCCGTTGCTTCAGAGAACGATTTCACGATTGATCCATGGGTGAAGACCGCCTTTTCTTCGGGAGTTTAATGATGTTCCAACAGTGCGCCGTGATGTCGAACACCGGCACTTCTCCGTAAACGTGTACCGGCGGGGCGATGCACGTTACGCCTTCGATGCTGTCAAGCCGGCATTCTTCCGCAAAATCCTCTCCCTGGTACATACCGGTTTCAGGGCAGTAGCAGTAAACTCTCACAGCGTAAGCCTCCGCATCAAGCATGGCAGGGTCCGTTCGAACCGACTGCACCCACGTGAGCAACTCTATATGATTCAGCATAAATTTGGCGTTAAGATGAGGGCGATTGGTGTAAAGATTTTGTAAAGATGCCAGGTGCGCCGATGTTGGGGTAACACCGGCCAGATGACCAGGGAAATGATGCCGTAGGTGCCTTCCTGGGATGGTTTGGTGAGGGTAACGATGTTGGAGAGCGTGTAAATCAGGCCGGGCGATGCTTCCAAATGCCGGACCCGGAACCTTGATTATGCCTCCCCAGTAGGAGCCTGCTTCGTGCTGCTTCATACACTGCCTCCTGCAAGAATAGCTTGTAGGGGGGTGACAGATGGAAAACGAAAAGCCGCCGGCATAAACCGGCGGCTTGTGTCCGCTGTCGCGCCCTTCCATCCGCCTACGAGGTTAGCTGACGGGCTCGGGATTGGAAGTTCCCTATCCGGCATCTGTGCCGGAATACGCCCCTGCTGACTGGGTCCCCCGCATCCGTCTTTCTGGACGGATCTCGGCTGCAATTTCAGCCGTTATACTCCTTATTGAAGCCGTGTCAAGGAATTCATGGCGGGAATCTGTACTGATCCACATTTTCTGGTACGCTGAATAATGCAATCTCTGCAACCGGATGATCGGAGTATTTCATGAGCTACCGCACGATTCTCGCCGTCATCAACGAACACACCAGCTCCACCGTGTCCGCCCGCTATGCCATGGCGCTGGCGTTGGCAGGCGGCTCAGAGCTTGTGCTCTATTGTGCCCATGGCGAAGGAAGCTCCGGATTGATGGTACGCCACGCTGACCGTCATCTGGATCACCTGTTCGAAGATGCACTCGCGCTCGGCATCGCAGTCACGCGGGTCACCGAGATCGGTACAATTACACGGCTCCTGCCGCACCGGGTTCAGGCGGAAGGGGCCGATCTCGTCTTTTATCCGCTGACACCGGACGAGCGCTACGGAGCTACGCTGCAGCGGCAGATTGCCCACCTCCTCCTGCGTGCAGTCAGAGCCGACCTGGCGGTAATGCGGATCATGCACATGGGAAAGCCGCATCCCCAGCGGATCCTGGTGCCGGTTGGAGATGTCGTCAGCGACCGGGAACAGCGTGTCAGGTTTGTCGCCGCCCTGGCAAAAGTGTTCCATTCGCAGGTGACGCTGTTCCATCGCCCCGATACCGGAAAACAGGACCTTCCTGGTGATTTCGTCGTGATGCGGAACGAACTGCGCCTGCGCCACCTGCCGGTACTGGAGCGGAGCGGTTCGGGGCATATCGCCCGCGCGATCGCTCTGGAGGCTGTCAGTCATCACAACGACCTGATCGTCCTGGGGGCAACCGAGCGAGGAATGCTGCGGCGTCTGTTTTTCGGCAACCCCGCCGGAGACGTAATGCACGCACCACCCTGCAACGCCATCCTGTTCCGCCCCGCCCCGCGATTGCCATGAAGATTCAGGCGCTCTCCCATGATGACGTCTTTGCGTCTCTGCTGAGCGGACCGGAGGGGATAACAGGGGAAGAGGCTGTCCATCGCCTGGGAGAGTACGGCCCTAACGAAATCCGCGAGATGCACGCTCGGTCCCTGGTTTCCCGGCTGGCGGCCCAGTTCACCCATTTTCTTGCGCTGCTGCTCTGGTTCGCCGCCTCCCTCTGTTTTCTGTCCGAATACCTCCACCCCGGTGAAGGGCTCGTCCGGCTCGGCATTGCCATCCTGGCGGTGATCTTCATCAACGCTTTTTTCACCTTTAACCAGGAGTACCGCACCGAAAAGGCCATCGAGGAGCTCCGCAAGCTGCTCCCGTTCCGGGTCGCCGTTGTCAGGGAGGGCGCTGAAACGGAGATTGACGCCCGGGAGATCGTGCCAGGTGACCTGATCATTCTGCGTGAAGGCGACAAAGTGCCTGCCGATGGACGGGTTGTGCAGTCGAGCCGTTTGACCGTCAACAACGCACCCTTGACGGGCGAATCGGATTCCCGCGTGCTCTCTGACGCTCCCTGTGACGAGGAAATGCTCGAAAGCCGGAACCTGGCGTTCGCCGGGACGCTTGTGGTGAGCGGCAGCGGCAGGGTTGTTGCCTACGCGACCGGCATGGCGACCGAGTTCGGCAAGATCGCCCACATCACCGGCAGGGTAGTGGAAGAGGTGAGCCCCCTCCAGGTGGAGATCACCCGGGTTTCTCGCATCGTCGCCGCCATAGCCGTTGCCAGCGGTGCCTGTTTTTTCGCACTGGGGGGGATGTTTGGACAGCGGTTCTGGGACAACTTTCTGTTCGCCATCGGGATCATCATCGCCCTGGTTCCCGAGGGGTTGCTGCCGACCGTTACGCTGTCGCTAGCCATGGGAAGCCGGCGCATGGCACACCGCAACGCCCTGGTAAAAAGCCTGAATGCCGTGGAGGCGCTCGGTTCGGTCGACCTGATCTGCACCGACAAGACCGGCACGTTGACCCAGAACCTGATGACCGTCAGGGATGCATGGAGCCCCGACGACGGCTCGATGGCCTGCCTGGTGGCCATGCTCTGCAACAATGCGGTGCTGTCAAAGGAGGGGGAGATCCGGGGTGATCCGACCGAAACGGCGCTCTGCCGCTATGCGAAGGAGCGGGTGAGTGTGGCTGGAGAACGGCTTGATGAAGCTCCGTTTGACCCGGAGCGGAAACGGATGGCCACCCTGCACCGCGTAGATGGGCGACTGCTGGTGCTGGTCAAGGGCGCCGGGGAAAGCGTGCTGCCGCTCTGCGATTCGCTGTCACTGGATGGTTGCACCATCCCGCTTGACAACGTCGCCCTGGAGGGGTTGGCCGGCCGGCAGCGTGACATGGCTGCCGGAGGGCTGCGGGTGATCGCACTCGCCTTCAGGGAGCTTGACGCGCTTCCAGCAGGGGCGATGCCGGAAGAGGGACTGACATTTGCCGGGTTCATGGGGCTGGAAGATCCTCCCCGGCCGGAGGTGCCGCTGGCCCTGGAGCAGTGCCGCAGCGCTGGCATCAGGGTGGTCATGATCACCGGTGACGCAGGGCCGACGGCGGCGGCAATAGCCCGGGAGATCGGTCTGATTTCGGGCGATCCCTTCATCATCGAGGGGAAAGAGTGTACGGCCATGCCGGACGAGCAGTTGCGAACAGCGCTGGACAGGGACAACCTGATCTTTGCCCGCATGTCTCCCCAGAACAAGATGCACATCGTCAGCCTGCTGATCGAGCAGGGGCACCGGGTGGCGGTGACCGGGGACGGCGTTAACGATGCGCCGGCACTGAGGAAGGCGCACGTCGGCATCGCCATGGGGCTCTCCGGCACGAGTGTGGCCCGCGAGGCGGCCGACATCGTGCTGCTGGACGATAACTTCGCCTCCATCGTGCATGCCATCGAAGAGGGGCGCACCGTCTTTGGAAACATCCGTAACTTCATTACCTATATATTTGCTTCGAACATTCCCGAGCTGGTCCCCTACATCGGCTACATCCTGTTCGGGATTCCCCTGCCGCTGACCATTATGCAGATCCTGGCCGTCGATCTCGGTACCGATATGCTGCCGGCCCTGGCATTGGGCTCGGAACTACCTTCGCCCGAGATCATGCAGAGACCGCCACGGCCAAAGAGTGAGCGTCTGCTTACCAGGGGGATTCTGACAAGAGCCTACCTCTTTCTGGGGCTGTTCGAAGCACTGGCCGGCATGTCTGCGTACTTCTACGTGATGCACGGGGGGGGCTGGAGCTGGCCGCAGGCACTTGCCCCAACGTCGGCACTCTACCTGCAGGCGACCACGGCCTGTCTTGCCG
>JBAQPK010000687.1:0-2801 GCA_049305715.1 Desulfuromonadaceae bacterium
CTCCACAAAACTAGTTATGTAACTAGATAATAGTAGACAAAAAAAACGAGAGTTGCAAGCTCTCGTTTCTCAAATATCTAGTAAAAGGCCAAAGATGAGCAAACGCCCCCGTTGGAAATTCCAACGGGGGCGTTTTGCGTCAAACGTGCTGCAGTCAAAAACTAGCCGAGAATCTGCTTCATATCGGCTTCAACTGTCGTGATCGGAGCGATGTTGAAGTTCTCGACCAGGAAATTGAGGACGTTGGGCGTAATGAACGCCGGCAGACTCGGCCCGAGCTTGATGTTCTTGATGCCCAGGGAGAACAGAGTCAGAAGGATGACAACCGCCTTCTGCTCGTACCAGGAAAGGATCATCGAGAGCGGTAGATCGTTGACTCCACATTCAAAGGCGCCCGCAAGGGCAACGGCGATCTGGATGGCCGAATAGGCGTCGTTGCACTGGCCGACATCAAGGAGGCGCGGAATGCCGCCGATATCGCCGAACTCCAGTTTGTTGAAGCGGTACTTGCCGCAGGCCAGGGTCAGGATGACCGTATCCTGGGGGAGCTTCTCGGCAAATTCGGTGTAGTAGTTGCGTCCCGATTTGGCGCCGTCGCAGCCGCCGATCAGGAAGAAGTGCTTGATCGCGCCGGACTTTACGGCGGCGACGACCTTGTCGGCCACGCCCAGCACTGCGTTGTGTCCGAAACCGGTCAGGATTTCCTGGCCCGGATTGTCCGGGAAGCCGGGGAGTTCGAGTGCCTTGTTGATGACCGCCGAGAAGTCCCAGCCGTCAACATGCTTAACATCCGGCCATGCAACCAGGCCCCAGGTGTAGAGGCGGTCTGTGTAGCTGTCGGACGGCTTTTGGATGCAGTTGGTGTTGAAGATGATCGAGCCGGGGAAGTTAACGAACTCCTTGGCCTGGTCCTGCCATGCGCCGCCGAAGTTGCCGGCCAGGTGCGAATATTTCTTCAGGCCGGGATAGCCGTGGGCCGGAAGCATCTCGCCATGGGTATAGATGTTGATCCCCTTCCCTTCGGTCTGCTTGAGCAGTTCTTCCAGCATCTTCAGGTCGTGGCCGGTTACGAGAATCGCCTTGCCCGCCTTGGTGCCGAGCTGTACCGCTGTCGGGACCGGATGGCCGTAGGCGTCGGTGTGGGCGGTGTTCAGAAGCCCCATGACGGTCAGGTTCTGCTTGCCGCACTCCATGGAGAGGCCGACATAATCCATCAGCCCCAGGTTGACGTCGGTCGTCGCTGCCAGCGCCTTCTGGAAAAAGGCCATGACGTTATCATCGGTTTTGCCGAGGATCATGGCGTGGTCCATATATGCAGCCATACCCTTCAGGCCATACATCAGGATCTCGATAACGGAACGGATGTCTTCATTGACGTGCTGGGTGTTGATGCCGTGGGCCTCACCCTGTGTCGTCATGCCGGCCAGATCATCGGCCGGTTTCCAGTCGGCAACCGGACCGGAGAGGGTCACGCCGGCGGCAGCCCTGGCTTTCTCCTTCAACTCGTAGCAGCGCTTGATCATGCCGCCGATGCGTGCCGGTTCGAAATCCACGTTGGTGACGGTGGTGAAGAGCCCCTCAATGGTAAAGCGGTCGATCTCGGTGTTGCGCCCCAGCTTGTCGGCATACAGCGCCAGACTCTTCAGGCCGTAAACCAGGTGATCCTGCAGTGCCGCTACATCGGGTTTCTTGCCGCATACACCGGAAATGTTACATCCGACTCCGTTTGCCGCCTGCTCACATTGGTTACAAAACATACTCATTTTTTGTTCCTCCCTTTCGTTTGTTGGTACTAAACTCGTGTGGTGAGTTTTTTTCGTTTTTGTGATAGGAACAGTATACTGACTTTTCTACCAAATACTTGACGCTTGTCAAAAAAAACATCTTTAAAGGAGAAATCCGATGTCCAAAGTCTACTTTAGTGATATGCGTGCAGGTCACAAGGAGAATCTGTTCGACAAAATTGCAAAGCTGCTGACCCTGGCCGGGCTCCCGAAGGCCGTTGCCGAGGGTGACCTGACGGCGGTCAAGATCCATTTCGGCGAAAAAGGGAACCATACCTATCTGCGCCCGGTCTTTGCCCGGCGGATCGTGGAGGAGATCAAGAAGCTGGGAGCGCTGCCGTTTCTGACCGACTCCTCCACACTCTACCCCGGTCAGCGCAAGGAGGCGGTCTCGTCCCTGACCTGCGCGATCGAGAACGGTTTCGGCTACGCCTGCGTCGGCGCGCCTCTGGTCATCAGCGACGGCCTGCGGGGCGTGACTGAAACGGAGGTCGCCATTGAAGGGGAGCTGCTGAAGAAGACCTATATCGGCACCGAGATCGTCGAGGCCGATTCGATTGTCGCCATGACCCACTTCAAATGCCACGAACTGACCGGTTTCGGCGGCGCGATCAAGAACCTGGGGATGGGATGCGCCAGCCGCAAGGGGAAACTGGTGCAGCACTCCACCGTGGCGCCGGTGGTCGCGGCCAACGTCTGCATCGGCTGCGGCATCTGCCCCCGCTCATGCGCCCATGACGCGATTGTCATCACCGGCGGCAAGGCGATCATCGACCCGCAGAAATGCACCGGCTGTTCGCGCTGCATCACGGTCTGCCCGGTCAAGGCGATCAACATCCAGTGGAACGAGGCTTCAGACCTGGTCATGCGCAAGATGGCCGAATATACCAAGGGGGCGCTGTCCGGCAAGAGCGGCAAGGCGCTCTACATCAATTTCATCACCCAAGTTTCTCCTGCCTGCGACTGCTACGGACACTCAGACGCCCCGATCGTCAACGACATCGGCATCTGCGCCTC
>JBAQPK010000688.1:0-3051 GCA_049305715.1 Desulfuromonadaceae bacterium
GCTTGACGATATCCGCGGCCTTTGGTTTGCTGCAGAGTTGCAGTGAGGAACGATCGACATACCACGCCTCGTCCACCATCTTTCCCTGCAGCTCGTTTTTCTTGAGCATCATCAGCACCCTCATCTCGGTAGTTTCCAGAAGCTGTGCCGCTGCGGCAATCGGCACAAAAACGGTTCCGGTTTCACACATGGTTTCCCCCCTCAGGCCGCCTTCGGCAGCGTTTCATTTTCAAGATAGATGCCCATCAATTCACAGTTGGTCAGATCCCGCTTCCGCCGGCACGACATGGCACGCGTCATTTCCAGCAGCGGCTCCGCCCGGATGCGGTCTACGGCGATCCCCATGCTGCGATAGCGTTCGATCAGTCCCCCGGTGCCGGAATGCTTGCCGACGACGATGCTGCGGCTCATCCCGACCTCCGCCGGGTCGAAGCCTTCATAGTTGTGGGGATCCTTGATGACCCCGTCGGCGTGCAGTCCCGATTCATGGGAATAGACCCGCTCGCCGACCACCGGCTTGGAGACGGAGAGCGGCCGGTGGGAGGCCTTTGCGACAAAGAGCGACATCTCCCGGAACCGGTGGGCATCGATGCCGGTCTCGACCCCGCAGGCGTGCCTGAGCCCCATGACCACCTCTTCAAGTGCCGCATTTCCCGCCCGCTCGCCGAGGCCGTTGATCGTCGTGTTGACGAACTTTGCCCCGGCGCGGATGCCGGCGATGGCGTTGGCGGTCGCCATTCCGAGGTCGTTGTGGGTGTGCACCTCGATATCAACCTCGGGAACCGCCCGCCGCAGGAACGTTACCTTGTCGAACATCGTGAACGGGTCCATGATCCCCAGCGTATCGCAGAAGCGGAAGCGCTCCCCCCCAAGCGAGCGGGTGATCTCCATCAGCTCCACGAGGAAACCCATGTCGGCGCGGCTGGCATCCTCGCCTCCGACGGACACGTAGAGGCCGTGCTGCTTGGCGAAACCGAGCGCGACTCTCAACTGTTCCTTCACCGCGTCGCGATCCTTGCGCAGTTTATGGACGATCATCTGATCGGACACCGACAGTGATATGTCCACCGCCTGCACGCCGCAGTTGATGCTTGCCTTTATTTCAGGCAGCAGTGCCCGGTTCCAGGTAATCAGGCGGGCTTTGAGACCCAGATCAACCAGGGCGCGGATCGACTCCTGTTCTTCTTTCCCCATGGCCGGTATGCCGCATTCGATCTCCCCCACACCGATGGAATCCAGCATGCGGGCGATGGCGATCTTTTCGCGTTTGGAGAAGACCACCCCGGCGGTCTGTTCGCCGTCGCGCAGGGTGGTGTCGTCGATGATGATCTCTGCAACTGGTGTCATGATTGACTCCTTTCCTTCATCCGCAGCTCCCCATGGTAGCCAGGCCGTAAATATGTTCCGGCTGATAGGCCGGTTTGACTCCGGCGTACATCAGCTCGTTACTGCCGGAAATACGCATCCTGTTCCGGGTATAGAGCAGCAAGGCGGTGCGGTTGGATGCCGGGGCGTCCAGGCAGACCCTTGTCCCGGCCGGTATCGTATTCAGCGCGTTTTCCAGCAGGGCATCCGCGGTTCCGTACCCCGGCGCCGAAAACGGCCCCAACTGCATGGCATCACCGCACGGCTGCACCACCAGGAAAGCGGACTCCTGCTGCAGCAGCTTCCCGCGCCCGGCGGTTACCTCCATCAGAGCGGCACGGCGGTCGCCCCATCCCCTGCTGTCGATTCCTTGCACCAACGGGACGTCATTGTCGCACACCGCTGCGGCTTCATGTTCGGTGTGCCGCCGCCCGCTGCCGCTCCAGCGGATGATCGTGTCGATGCGGGTGAATCCGGATTTCCGATACAGCGGCATCCCCGATTTTGAGGCGGTCAGCCAGACCGTCTCAACGCCGCTGTCAAACAGGGTCTCCAGAACCTTTCTGAACAGCGTCTCCCCGATACCCCTGCCGCGACATGCGGGGCTGACGATCAGGTTGCCGATCCAGCCGCTCCGTTCATGGCGCAGCGAAGTCACAAACCCGGCTGTTTTTCCGTTCTCCCCGCGAGCGGCAAAGCACCCACCGGGGGACTCCGCCAGCAGGAACTCGAACTCCCACGGTTCCGCCACCCACCCCTCCGCTGCTGCCAGCTTCAGGAAGGGCGTTATGTCTTCCGTGCGGAACGGCTCGATCGTCATGGCGTAGGACAGGCCGCTTCGGCGATTGTCACGCCCAGGTCCTTGCCGATCAGCCCGATCGCATCGGCCCGGCACTGCTTGCAGTGGGCGAACTGGCCGATGATGCCCTCGTTCGCCTTTCTGAGCGCCGCTACGCGCTCCTCACTGGGAGGGACGATGTGGGCCAGCTCGGCCTGGGGAATGATCGGCATGATGTTCATGACAAAGGCGCCCAGCTCCTTGACCCGTTTGGCGATCAGCGGCAGCTGGTGGTCGTTCACCCCCGGCACGAGGACCGAATTGACCTTGATCGTCAGCCCCAGTTCGCCGGCGCGCTTCAACCCCTCAAACTGGTTGGCTATCAGGATCTTTGCTCCTTCTACACCGGTATAGTGCTTGCCGTGATAGATGACGTGACGGTAGATCTGCGCCCCGACTTCCGGATCGATGGCGTTGATCGTGACCGTCAGACTATGGAGACCAAGCTCGTAGAGACGGTCGATTGATTCGGGCAGCAGCAGGCCGTTGGTGCTCATGCAGAGCATCAGATGGGGAAACTCCTGCTTCACCAGACGAAAGGTCTCGAAGGTCTCTTCGTTGGCCAGCGGGTCGCCCGGCCCGGCGATGCCGACCACCTTGATGATCGGTCCGACCACCGAACTGGCCATCACCTCGCGCACCTTGATGATCGCCTCTTTCGGAGTCAGAAGCCGGCTGGTCACACCGGGACGCGATTCGTTGGCGCAGTCGTGCTTGCGGGAGCAGTAGCCGCACTTGATGTTGCATTGCGGCGCTACGGCCAGATGCATCCTCCCGTTCTTGTGGTGATTGCCGCCGAAGCAGGGATGCCCCTGTATCTTGTTTTTCATCTCGCACGCAGTTGCCAT
>JBAQPK010000689.1:0-5613 GCA_049305715.1 Desulfuromonadaceae bacterium
CGGGCTGGGGAGCAGGGTGTATGAGTTGGTAAAAATCTGAGTGCTGGGTTGAGAGGCCAAGCGCCGGATAAATGTTCCAAATGGTGGGTGGCGGGCCATCCTCGGGTTTGAAGATTTTACGGAGGCCCATGCCTCGGTCAACCTGCTAGGGTGTAGCTACATGCCCGTCGTTGGTAACTCCTTCCCCTAAAGTGTCGCCGGCCCTTGTATCATTAAAGTAATAATACAGCGGGATACGTTGATAGGTGGATTGTTTCTTGCCATCCTCCCTTGTAATCTCACCGAAATAATCAGCCTTAAGACCATCCATTGGAGCAACAGTTTCACGGTAATAGGGTGGCCATTTGGTAACGCAATCATCAACGCACACACTCTTGCCAGGGGAATCTTTAAAAAAATAGTAGAGCGTCATTCCCTTTGAATCAGTAAGAAATGAACCCAACACATCATTTTTTGCAAGCTTAACAGCATGGTGATCTGCGTAGGCCTGGTTTAAGCCTACAAGCAACAGTATTGTAGCCATAATAAAATATTTCATTTGAACACCTCCTACCTAAAATATGCCTTTTTCTTAGTATAACCGATTATTATCATTGTCAAAGCAAATTAAGTGACGCGCGGGTTTACTCTAAATAAAATACCCCGCCGCAAGCAGCGGGGTTCCGCAGCTGCTGGCCGGAGATCCCGTGGGAGGTGCAGCTGGAGCACGGGGAGAAGATCGGGCTGGGGAGCGGGTGTATGAGTTGGTGAGGGTGTGAGATAAACTGATCCGTTAGTAGGATAAAGAATGTTCCATTTGGACAGATCATGGCCGCTGGCAGGACCTAATGGGCAGCTTCTGCGTGCAGTTTGATACCCAAGTGCCGCAACTATTTTGAGAATCGTATCGAAGCCTGGAATTCGCTCCCCTGAAAGCGCTTTGTAAAGACTTTCGCGGGAGAGACCGGCGTCACGTGCAACCTGAGACACCCCTTTTGCACGCGCGAGGTCACCAAGCGCCTTGGCGATGAAAGCGGCATCGCCATTAGCCTCTTCGAGACAAGAACTCTTGGGGGACGGAACCCTAGGGGGACGTAGGTGATTTGGTTTACTTAGCTCTTTTCTGAGAGCGAGTTTGCGAAATTAACAACGTCCCCTACGGGGGGTTTCCTAAAGACGGCGGCCAAAGCCATGCCCGTTGGACGAGAGATGATTCACGAATGCTGTGGTATCAGCCGAATCTCCAGTTTGCAGTTAACAGCGGCAGCGTACTTGCGGAGCATCTCCAGAGAGGGAGAATGACGGTGAGAACCGAGCGATGCCTCAACCCTCGCCAACGATGGCTGTGAAACTCCCATTTTAGCCGCCACTTGTTCCTGGGTCATCCCAGCCTGACGCCGCGCCGCTAGCAGGGCATCCAGAGCGGCAAATTCATCATCCAAGGACTCCCATGCTTTCTTGAAATCGGGGTCTTGAAGCTCATTCTCCAATTTTTTCTTGGGGTGGTACGAAACCGGCTTATAGCTCATGACTAATTACCTCCTTCTGCCGAGTGAGCGCTATATCGAGTTCCCGTTTTGGTGTCTTGTCCGTCTTTTTGATGAAACTGTGAAGAATAACGATCTTTCTTCCGACCATGGTGCAGAAAAACGCTCTTCCAATTCCTTCCTCTGCCTTGGCACGGATCTCAAAAAGGCCATTACCAAGCGCACGTGTATGCGGCATTCCCAAGTTGGGACCGTATTCTTCCATGCGTACGGTCAATGCTCGAAATCGAACACGCAAGCCAACAGGCCAAGCATCAAGCTCAGCCTCGACAGTTTCATTGTAATATGAAAGTCGGAAAATCATGACTCAAATATACCACTCATGTTATAAAAGTAAAGGAAAAGATGAGACGTAATTATATAGCGTATACCCCTCATCCGGCCTTCGGCCACCTTCTCCCACCCATGTAGATTCTCTGACGGGATCAAAAGCGTAGACCTTAAACATACTATTCTTTACATTACACACACTCCTTGGTAGTATATTTATGTACTACTAATAAGGAGGATGTATGCGCCTCGTAAAAACTTCAATTACCCTGCCCGACGATCTCCTTCAAGAAGCAAAATCGATGTCGAAAAACGTAAGCAGCTTCATCACCGAGGCCCTGCGGGAACACATCCGCCAGCGAAAAGTGCAGAAGGCGATGGAATCCTTTGGCGGTTGGAAAGGTAGAGAAGGCACAAGCGTAGACATTGTGAACGACCTGAGAAAAGAAGGGGATCGCGGCTATGCCGGGCGTTCTCATTGATACTGATATTGCCATTGACTTTCTGCGCGGAGTTGCCTACACACAACCTCTGATGGGTGGTTTGTGGAGTGATGGCCAGGCGATGATAAGTGTGTTGACTGTGTATGAGTTAACAGCTGGTATGCGTGATGCGGAGAAGGTTGTGACGCATAATTTTATAGAGGCCTGCGGTTTTGAACCAATTACCCCGGAGATTGCATTTAAGGGTGGGGAATTGTCTCGAAAGTATCGCGCTAAAGGAGTTACGCTTACTTCACTTGACTGCCTGATCGCAGCAACGGCACTTGTTAAGGGATATAAGGTTGCTACCAGAAACGTGAAACATTATCCGGAAAAGGGACTATTATTTTCCATCTAACTATTCATCCTCGTCTAATTAAATACAAAAAAAGGAAACAACATGAGCCAGTTGCCGAAATGCCCGACATGCAGTTCAGAATATACCTATGAAGACGGAGAGATGTTCGTCTGCCCGGAATGCGCCCACGAATGGTCAAAGGCTGCTGCGGAGAGCGAGGAGGCTGTCACCGTCGTGCGTGACGCCTTCGGGAATGAACTTAAGGCGGGCGATTCGATCACCGTCATCAAGGACCTGAAGATCAAGGGTTCGTCGGCGATTGTCAAAACCGGAGTCAAGATCAAGATCATCCGTCTCGTCTCAGGAGATCACGATATAGATTGCAGGATCGACGGCGTCGGTGCAATGCAGCTGAAATCGGAATTCGTCAAGAAGGCGTGAGGGGAATGAACTTGTGAAAGCGGTTATCCAGCGGGTTACATCGGCCTCGGTCACGGTTGATAACACCGTCGTCGGCAAGATCGATCAAGGAATCATGATCCTGCTCGGCGTAGAGAAAGGTGATGCGGAACCCCAGGCCGACTGGCTGGTGGACAAGATCTGCGGCCTGCGGATGTTCTCCGATGAAGCCGGCAAGATGAACCTGTCGGTGCAAGATATCGGCGGCAGCTTGCTGGTGATTTCCCAGTTCACCCTGGCCGGCAACTGTGCCAAGGGTAAGCGCCCCTCGTTCGATACGGCGGCCCCGGCGGATGAAGGGAAGCGGCTGTACGAATATTTTGTTGAAGTCGCCCGACGCACCGGCATTCCGGTCGAAACCGGGATCTTCCAGGCCGACATGCAGGTGGCATTGGTCAATGACGGGCCGGTGACGTTTATTCTGGAAAAGTAGTTATCATTTTCTGTAGCGATGCGGAGATTTATATGACCAAAGAACTTACCCTCGGCTTCTCCCCCTGCCCCAACGATACCTTCATGTTCTACCCGCTCGTGCATGGTCTGGTTGATACGGAGGGGATTTCCTACCGGGAACGGCTGGAGGATGTGGAGACTCTCAACCGGTTGGCGCTCGCGGGGGAACTGGATGTCAGCAAGGTGTCCTACCACGCCTTGGGGCATATCCGCGACGACTACGTTCTGCTCCGCGCCGGCAGCGCCCTGGGGCGCGGCTGCGGACCGCTGCTGGTGGCGGCGGAGTGGATCGACCCGGCCGGCCTGCGCGGCAGGAAGATTGCCGTGCCGGGACGCTATACCACCGCAAAGCTGCTGCTGCAGCTGTTCGACCCGGCGCTGGACACGTTCATTGTCATGCCGTTCAACGAGATCATGGATGCCGTGCTGAGCGGCAGCGTCGATGCCGGGCTGATCATCCACGAATCACGCTTCACCTATCAGGGATTCGGTCTGCACAAGCTGCTCGACCTGGGGGAATGGTGGGAGGGAGAAACCGGCCTGCCGATTCCGCTCGGCGGTATCGTGGCGAGGCGTTCGCTGGGTACGGAAACGATCGCCGCCGTCGAGCGCGCCCTGAAGGCCGGTGTCGGATACGCCCGGAGCCACCCGGACGAGGCGGCCCGCTATATCGGCGAACATGCCCAGGAGATGAGCCCGGAGGTCTGCGCCGCCCACATCGGGCTGTACGTCAACGATTTTTCAGCCGACCTGGGGGATGAGGGGATTCGCGCGATCACCTGCCTGCTGCGGCGGGCCGAAGATGCCGGGCTGATTCCGCCTTCCCGGACGCCGCTCTTTGCCTGAAGGGAGGGTGCGCTAAAGACCGTCCGAGCCCTCTCTACCGGCCGGAAGCATCCTCCCGTTCCACATCGCGTTGCATCCCCCCCTGAGCGGACCGGCAGTACGGACAGACCGGTTCATCCCACGTGAACAACTCCCCGCAGTTCGTACATTTCCTGAACTTTCCCTCGACCTCTCGCAACGGCCTGGCAAAATAGAGGTACAGCAGCAGCGGGGGAAACAGGGCGCAGAGCAGACACCAGCCGGCCACATTTCTTCCTCTGTTGGCGGCCATAACGCCGCCGGCCACACCCGATGCAATAACAATCAGAAACACTGAAAAGGCCGGTTTGACGTACTCAAACATCGCATCCTCCTCTTTTACCCGCGCACGAATATTCCACCCCAAGCATACCAGAGAGCACGTCAGGCGCAAGCGGCAGAGCTCATTCCACCGCCGGATGCATGCAGCATCCGTAATTTGACCGCTATCATCCTGCTGGTATACTTGATCGTATCTGACCGCAGAGGAGGAAATCATGAATATGGAGATACATCGTAGCCAGCGGTCCGGCGGGCTGCAGCCGTACGGAACATATTCACCGCGGACAATATGAAACCGGCATTTACCGGGACATTGGAGTACAAACGCGACGTCATGATCAGGGAGCATCTGCGCGGCCGCGGCATCCGGGATCAGGCGGTGATCGAGGCGATGCGGAAGGTGCCGCGGGAGGAGTTCATCGACGCGGAGCTTGCCGGGCTGGCCTACGAGGACCACCCGCTTTCCATTGCCGACGGGCAGACCATTTCCCAGCCCTACATTGTGGCATATATGACCGAAGCGCTGGAATTGTCCGGAACCGATCTGGTGCTGGAGATCGGCACCGGGTCCGGATATGCGGCGGCGGTACTGAGCAGGATCGTGACGACAGTTTACAGCGTCGAACGCCTTGGCGGATTGGCGCAGAGCGCCAGGGAGCGCCTCAAACGGCTCGGCTACACAAACATCATCATCCATGAGGGAGACGGCACCCTCGGCTGGGCGGAACATGCTCCTTACGATGCCATCGTTGTCACCGCCGGCGCACCCCATGTGCCAAAGCCCCTTCTCGAACAGCTTGCCCCGGGGGGAAGACTGGTCATTCCGGTCGGGACTTACTCCGACGTGCAGATGCTGGTCCGGGTGCGACGGGTAGGCGACCGTGACTACCGCACCGAAGAGCTCTGCGCCGTCCGTTTTGTCCCGCTGATCGGGGCAGAGGGGTGGTGACCGGCAATCCGCTGTTACTGAGAGGAGATC
>JBAQPK010000690.1:0-4751 GCA_049305715.1 Desulfuromonadaceae bacterium
CTTCTGCGCCATCTTTTGAAAGCAGACGGTGTTTTAATGATGAATCAAAGTAAACGCAATCCCCCTCTTCGAGAATTATCCGTTTTTCATCAAGCACGAGTTCCGCGGTCCCCTTCATGATAAAGAGGAACTCTTCACCATCGTGACTGTAGGTATTCTCTTCAAGTGCCTTCTCGGTAATGGAAAGCAGGAAGGGCTCCATTTTTTTATTCTGTTTGTGAAATGAAAGTGATTCGTAGGAATATCCCTGACTTGTGCCGGCCTTGGAGATAACGCGGGGTATTGCTTTGCGCTCATGGGAGCGGACAACTTCAAAACGGCACTCTTCTTCGTCTTCCGTGAAAAAAATGCCGATTTTTACATCAAAGAATTTTGCGATTCTGGAGAGGGTGGCAATCGGGGGTGAAACATTATTATTCTCGATCTGGGAAATGAGGGCAGGAGAAAACCCGGTCTCCCTGGCAACCGATTGGAGGGTCAGCTTTTTTGAAAGGCGGAGCTTCTTGATTTTAGCCCCAATGTTGAATTCTCGCATCCAAACCCCTGACTATAAAAGTAAAACTCGGTTTCCGTGCGGGGTTTGTATACAATTTGCCTTACAATGTCAATAAAATTCCTTCAACACCAGTCAAATAATAACATCCCGAATAAAAACCTGTTTATTATGAGTAAAATCAACTCACAGCTTGAGCCTGCGCGCCAGCAGCTGCAACGTATGCACGACTTCGACGTTCGAGCCGTGCTGTTTGAGGCCGTCGGAAAGCTGCATCATGCAACCGGGACAGCCGGTAGCAACGGACTGGGCTCCGGTAGCTACTATTGCGGCGCTTTTTACGTCATTAATGCTCATGGAGGAGTCGTAGTGGTAAACATTGAAGGTCCCGCCCAGGCCGCAACATTTGTCGGCACCCTCCATTTCAACCAGCTCAACGCCGGGGGTACCCTTCAGCAATTCGCGAGGTTGTTTAACTACGCCGCGTGTCCGGAGGTGGCACGGGTCGTGATAGGTGACCCGAATATCTTCACCCCCTCCGGTCTCGGAGGGATCGAGTCCCAACTGCTGCAGCAACTGGGACGCATCGACGGTTTTTTCAGCCAGAGCCTCCAGACGGGCCCGCAGCTCCGGGTTGCGTTTTCCCACCACAAGCGGATAAAGACGATGCAGCGCTCCGCCGCAGGTCGCGCATGCGCTCATGACATAATCCACTTCATATTTTTCGAATTCGGCCAGATTTTTTACGGCCAGATCACGCACCGTGGCGAGATCGCCGCCCGACATGCCCGGAAGTCCGCAGCACTGCTGCCCTTTGGGAATGATGATCGTACAGCCGAGGTGACGAAAGAGAGCTAGCGCGGCTTCCCCGACATCGGTATAGACAAAATTGGTCATACAGCCGACGAAAAAAGCGATGCGCGGCTTGCCCGGTTCTCCCGGAATGACTTCCGGATGCTGCTCGATAAAACTGTTTTTGGCGATCTCAGGGATATAGCGTCTGTTGCCGACAAACGGAGCCGGAAAACGCAGGCGGAGACCGGATGTCTCGGGAACCTTTTTGAAGAAGAGCGGCCCTAGAAACGAGGCCATCTTTGCCCCCATCTTCATGCGGGTTCTGTTCTTGATCACCTGGCCGACCGCGGCGTGAAATGTTGTCAGACCACGTTTCCGTGCCAACGACTCACGGGCGGCGATCACGATCTCATCAGTCGGCACATCGTTGGGGCATTTTTCAACACAGCTGCCGCAGAGCAGACATTTGGACATGGCCTGATAGGTCTGGTCATCCAGATCGATGTCATCTTCCAGAATATGCTGGGCCAACGCCACCTTGCCGCGAGCCACCGCCGGCTCGCGCTGAAAAGCGGCAAAAGCGGGGCAGTTGGTACGGCAGGCCCCGCACTTGACGCATTTTTTCAGCTGGTCTTCAACCCGTTTGAGGGGATCTGTATTGTTCTGTTCCATTTTTTAAAACCTTTCACCACGGAGACACGGAGAAATACGAATACATCTGGTACAGGATAATTAAAACGATTGAAATTCTCAATCAAAATACTCTACGAGGCAACCAGCTGCCGGTTTATCCCAGTGTCTCAGTGGTGGAATCACACCCTTTCTCTCCACTCTTCCAGCGCCGCCAATGCCCGCTCCGCCAGTTTCTGCCGCCGCTCCTTCTTCTTGACCCTACCCGGCAACTCGGGGAATAGCCCATAATTTATATTCATCGGCTGGAAATGGCGTACATCGGCATTGGTAATGTGGTGCGTCAGAGCACCCAGAGCGGTTTCCGGTGACGGCACCGGAATGGGGCGTCCCTGAACAAAAGCGGCGGCGGCGACCCCGACAAGAAAACCGCTGCCGGCCGACTCCACATACCCTTCCACACCGGTTATCTGGCCGGCGAAGAAGATGCGCCCGTCGCTCTTCAACTGCTGCGTTGGCTTCAACAGCGCGGGAGAATTGATGAACGTATTGCGGTGCATCGAGCCGAGACGGACGAACTCGACATTCTCAAGCCCCGGAATCAGCCGGAAAATGCGGCGCTGCTCTCCATAGGTCAGCTTGGTCTGAAAGCCGACCAGGTTGTACATGGTTTTCTCACGGTTTTCGGCACGCAGCTGGATGACGGCGTGGGGTTCCCGTCCGCTGTTCGGATCGACTAATCCGACCGGCTTCATCGCTCCGAATCGAAGCGTTTCGACGCCGCGCGACGCCAGCTCTTCGACCGGCATGCACCCCTCGAAGTGGACCACCTTCTCAAAGTCACGCGCCGGAACCTTTTCGCCGCGATTCAGTTCATCGACGAAGCGGAGGTATTCATCCTCATTCAGCGGACAGTTGAGGTAGTCGTCGCCATCACCTTTGCCGTAACGCGAGGCGGCAAAGACCTTCGTCATATCGAGCGAATCGGCGGCCACAATCGGGGCGATGGCGTCATAGAAGTAGAGCCGGTCACCGGTCAGTTCCGCCAGGGACGCTGCCAGGGCGTCGCTGGTGAGCGGGCCGGAAGCGATGACAACGACCCCTTCGGCCGGAATCGCAGTCGATTCACGCCGTTCAACCCGGATCAGCGGATGGGATTCTATTCTTTCGGTAACGTACCCGGAGAAAAGCAGGCGATCAACCGCCAGAGCCCCCCCGGCCGGAACTGATGTCTCTTCGGCAGCTTCCATAATCAGGGAACCGCAGCGGCGCAGCTCCTCCTTGAGCAGCCCCACGGCATTATCGAGGGAGATGCCGCGCAGGGAATTGGAGCAGACCAGCTCCGCCAGGCCGGGAAGATGGTGGGCCGGGGAGAAGCGCTCCGGCTTCATCTCGTGGAGAGTTACTGAGACGCCGCGCTGAGACGCCTGCCAAGCGGCTTCGCACCCGGCCAGGCCGCCGCCGATGATGGTGATGTTTTTCTGTGATTCTGTGCTATTTATCAAAAGGTTCTCCTTGTGTTTTGTACACTTTAGGCTGTTCCGGTTTGTGACCACTGCTACTAGGGAGGTTCTTCCCCAAAAAGCTTCCTGAAATCTGCTTTGAAATACTTGGGAGTATCCTTCATATACATCCAATATGCGGCAATTTCTCTCACCATCTCCATACCAATATGCTTGCAGTCCAGCATTAGTCTGAGAAGCTCCAACGTTTTCAGGGTCTTGATGCCATAATCCTTGGCTGCCTGTCGCATTTCATCATCGTCTGTGACAACCGGTATCCCGAGTTGCTCCGCGTGTGCCAATCCAAGAACATCAACCTTTGAAACACCGGGATGAACGTTCCTGACGTAGTCGAGAATAAAGTCATACGCCCTCTTGATTTCAGACCTTTCTTCGCTAGAAAGTGCAAGGCGATGGGTTCGATTGTCGGCATATTCAGGGTCGTTGACCCATGCAAACTGGTTTGTCAGACGGGGGCTTTTCTCATATTCGTCCTGCAACTCCTTGAGCACATACAGGGTGTAGCTCTGATCGCCAAAGGGAACATTGAGCAGGGGACGAATGCTCTGAGCCAAGCGGAAATAGGCGTTTGTATCGAGAAGCATCCTGCTTTCGGACATCAATGCAACTCCTCATATACATTCTGGGCGTCGAGGAGTGGTATATTGAGGAGCGTTTGAACAAAGCTGGCCGATTTGTGATTCGCGGCAAGGTAGCTTTTGAGCATGTCAAAAAATGGGCTACCAAAATCATCTTTGGCGCAGGCGATATAGCGCGATGGCGAAGGAGTTTTGGTGCCGAAAATACACTCGCTGACCGGTTTGAATTCTTTGTTGAAGTTGGTGGTAGCCTGATATATTTCCCGTTTCGCCTCCAGATCGATCTTCGGCTTACCGTGGTGAACAGCATATTTATTCACTTCATAATACACCGATAGCGGCGACACCACCAGACGTTGGGCAACTTCCTTGATGTGGTTGATCTGCCCCCACGGATTGGTAAAGCGGATCAGTTTTTTATATTCATGCTCCGCCAACTCCTGTGGCACCAGCAGCGCACCGGCAAATGCCTCGGCAAAATCTTCCCCCTCTTCGCCCTGCAACTGCGGGGTATGCACATGCCCCAGCTCATGGGCCATCCAGAACTTGAAATCGTGAACTTTACAGTCCAGGTTCAGATAGATCCAAGTGGTCATGGACTCGGGCAGGTAGATATGAAGGGCGTTCTCGTGGTTTTCTTTACTTCCCCACAGAACCGGAATAATCACTGCATGCAGATTGGAAAAAAAACTGATCAGCTTGTCGAAACCGATCTCATCACCCTCATGAGCA